>JAQIBF010000133.1 GCA_027859195.1 Helicobacteraceae bacterium | reverse complement strand
GACGTGCATTTTTTTTTAGGTTTTATCTCTTCAACATCATCTTCATCCCAGCCCTTCTTTTCTAAGAACAAGTCGTAACCGCCGTCAAAAAACTCAGCACCGTCTTTTGAGAAGATGATAAGTCTGTCAGCGACACGGCGCAATAGCTCTTCGGAGTGACTTACGATAATAGATGAACCTTTAAAATGTCTGATAGCAACTGTCAAGGCTTCAATGGAGTCCATGTCGAGGTGGTGCGTCGGCTCATCGAGGAAAAGAAGGTTGGCTGGACGTGCGAGGATCTGTCCCAGCATGACACGGCTTTTTTCTCCACCCGAAAGCAGGGCGACCTTTTTCTCTGCGCTGTCACCGCTGAACATCATGGCGCCACAGATACTTCTGACATTGGAAGCGGAGAGCTTTGGATTCGCAGCGTAGATCTCATCCAAAACATTATGTTTTGGGTTGAGACGTGAGATATTGGTCTGTCCGAAGTGCCCGACAGAGGTGGTGCTATGGTACTCAACTTTACCCGACAGCGGCGTAAGCTCACCGGCAATAGTGTTAAGCAGGGTCGACTTACCGGCACCATTTTTACCAATGATCGCAAGGCACTCCCCTTTTTCAAGTGTAAAAGAGATATTTTTGAAAAGGATGTTCTCCGGAGTGTATCCGAAGCTCAGATCTTTAACATCCAACAGTACCTTCGAAGGCGTGTCTTTAAAGTGAAAGTCAAAACTAAGGGTGCTGTCAAAACCGATGTCATCCATACGGTCCATCTTTTCAAGCTGCTTGACTTTTGACTGTGCCAGCGAAGCGGTCGATGCCCGCGCTTTGTTCTTGGCAATGAACTCTTCGAGCTCTTTTACTTTTTTGTCTTGAGAGATTTTCTGTTTTGCATACAACTCTTCATTCTCTTGGAGTTGGCTGTAGAACTTGTGTGTGTCACCCGGGATCATAAAGAGTGAACGGCGGATGATTCCCATAGTGTGGGTACAGATTCCATCCATAAAGTCCCTGTCGTGGGTAACCAGGATCACTTCGCCTTGAAAAGCAGACAGAAAAGACTTTAGCCACCTTAGAGAGAGAATGTCGAGGTAGTTGGTAGGCTCATCTAAAAGAAGCAGGTTTGGCTCAGTGACCAACAGTTTGGCAAGGTTAATACGGATCTGGTAACCACCAGAAAAATCGAGCGGGTTCTTGTCCAGGCCCTCTTGCCCAAAGCCAAGACCGAAAAGGATCTTCTCCACTTTATAGGTCTCATATTTCATCTCTTCTGACAAAGCGAGTGCGGCCTCTTCACGTAAGGTCGGTTCAGTAAAGACAAGGTGCTGGCGCAGTGCCCCGATCTTATAGCCTTTAGGAATAATAACATCGCCTTCGTCAGGCGCTTCTTCTCCTAAAATGAGTTTGAAAAGTGTTGATTTACCGCTACCGTTGCGGCCGACTAGACCGATTTTATTACCGGGATTTAACTTGAAAGAGAGGTTACTGAAGAGTTCTTGGGCTGCAAAAGCTTTTGAGACATTGGAAAATTGGATCATAGGACTCTTTTTTTTTGCGTATTATATCAGGTTCAGCAAAAGGTAAAAGTATGAAGCCTCTTTTTGATAAGATTCGTTAAAAAGAGAATGATGCAAAACTTGGCAGATTTACAGCGTGGCCGACTCAAAGGGGTAAGACATCTTACCCTTTCAGAAAACCTGACAAGCTTTCCGGTTGAGGTGTTTTCTTTGGCTGACACCTTGGAGATACTGGACTTAAGCCACAATCAACTCTCCGAACTTCCTGATCTCAGTCGACTGAAAAAGCTTAAGATCGCTTTTTTCTCTTTTAACCTTTTTACCCGTGTCCCTTCTGCTTTTAAACAGTGTGAAAACCTCTATATGCTGGGGTTCAAAGCGAACCGGATCGAGAGATTTGATGAGGATATATTGCCATTAGGTATCAGCTGGCTGATCTTAACCGACAACAGACTCCGATCGCTGCCGCACTCCATAGGTAAACTTAGCAGACTTCAGAAGTTTCCGGTGGCCGGCAATCAACTTATGCGCTTGCCTCAAGAGATGTCGCAGTGTCGAAACCTGGAGTTGATTCGACTCTCTGCAAATCGACTGACCGAGATCCCCTCCTGGCTTTTAAAACTGCCGAAACTCTCTTGGCTCGCTTTTTCCGGTAACCCGTGTTCGGTCACTCCCGATGTACCGCTAAAAGAGGTGGAGTATGAGAGCTTGGAGATGAGTGAGCTGTTAGGAGCGGGCGCTTCCGGAGAGATCTATAAAGGGTATGACAAAAATGCGGAGGCTGAGGTCGCGGTAAAACTCTTTAAAGGGGCGGTGACCAGTGACGGCTTCGCCCATGATGAGATGAATGCCTACATGAGTACAGGAGAACATCCCCACCTTATCAGTGTTCATGCCAGGCTCAAAGGTTCTGAACCCTTGGGACTTGTACTGGAGTTGATCCCTTCTCACTACAAAAACCTAGGTCTTGCACCCGACTTTGAAACGTGTACACGAGATACGTTTGAGGTGGGGACAAGCTTTGCGTTGGAGACAATATACAGTATCGCCAGGGCTATGGTCTCCGCCTCAGAACATCTGCACGCAAGAGGTCTGATGCACGGCGATCTTTATGCCCATAACATCCTCATCAACAGAGAGGACAACCACTGCTATTTTGGAGACTTCGGGGCGGCAAGTTTTTATGATGTGAGTAACAGAGACGTTGAAAAGATCGAGGTGCGTGCTTTTGGCTGTCTGCTTGAAGACCTTTTGAATCTTTGTCCGGATGACGGAAGTGATGCCTACCGCTATCTTGATAAGCTGGGTCAGCAGTGCCGGGATGAAGATGTTGCAAACAGACCGTTTTTTGCGGAGATCTCTTTGTGAAAGATGGTTGTTACATAGTGACTATTGGAGACTATAGATACTCTTTCACGACTCGTAGCTAAGCTACTCCCATGCATTTCATCTTTTGTACTTTTTGAATATGTTGGATATTTAAATATCCTTGACTTCTCTCATACTTTTTTACGACTCGGCATTTAGTGCCTCCCTGCATTGCGCTGTTGGCGCTTATTCTCCGCAAAAAAAGTACGCAAAAAAGCTCTCGCGGACGGCTTCGCGGTCGGTAGCTACCGACTACTTTCCTTCCAGTCGTTCTATCGCTAAAAACGACAAAACTCGCGATGCTCAAACAATGCCCTTTTTTTAACGTTCCTTCTCTTCTTACACTCAACGCTGCAGATGCCACGAAAAAAAGGAAAGCGGTAACGCATCATCTGCCGCGGTGATGCTAAAGCATAACCCCTTGTCGCGTTGACCTAGAGAAGGCAAGAAATTGCCTTCTCTTTAACGGTCTTTGGCTGTAAAAGCTTACGCTTTTGACTTAGTTAGACTATTGTCGACACAGATCTACGTCTTGGTACAGCTTGAGCCTACGGAGGGGTTTCGTAACTCAGAGTATAGGATAGTTCAAATTGTGACTGTGACCGCCATCGCTCTTTTCTTTTTTGGTTACTTCTTCTTTTGAGCGAGCAAAAGATGAAATGCATGGGAGTAGCTTGGCTACGAGTCGTGAAAAAGTGACGTACTAATGATATGAAGTAAAAAAAGAAGTATGTAAGTGTAGAAAGTTAAATAGAGAAGACTAAACCAAAAGTGTAGAAATTTATACTTTATTGACTACACTCTTTCCTTTTTTTCTCGCAAAAAACGAAACCAAAAAGCGCTCGTGGACGGCTTCAGGGTCGACAAGCTGTCGACTACCATCCTTCCAGTCGTTCTCTCGCTAAAAACGACTAACTCGCTGCGCTCAGACAAAGTGATTTTTTTAACGGAACTCCGCTCCTTTCAGTCAGCTCTGTAGATGCTTCGAAAAAAACCAAGTGGTGACGCATTTTTTAATGTTAAAGATCTCGCTTTAATCCCTGTTTAGATTGTTTGATAGCTGTCAGTGTTGGTGTCGCATCAGTAAAAAGGAGATTATTTTGAAGGCAGTCATAACATAGTCAACAAATGAATGCGTCTTGGTACAGTGATTGAAGCCGGAGGGGTTTCGTGGCTCCGAGTATTTGGTAGTTCAAATAGCAACTGTGCCCGCCATCGCTCTTTTCTTTTTTGGTTACTTCTTCTTTTGAGCGAGACTAGGTGAATTGCGTAGCAAGAGAGGATGCCCTGGGGTGCAAAAGATGAAATGCATGGGAGTAGCTTTGCTA
>JAQIBF010000046.1 GCA_027859195.1 Helicobacteraceae bacterium | reverse complement strand
TATGTAGACAGTGTAGAAAACACTGACCATGTAAACACTCAAAGGAATTAACATGAAAACATTAAAGTCGAGAAGAAGTTTTTTTAAATACTTGTCTGCTCTTGGATTGGCAAGTTTTTACACTATGCCACTCTATGCGAAAACAACTAAGGATATCGTCAAATACCAAGATACACCTAACGAAGGGAAAAAGTGTATGAATTGTGTGAATTTCATCCCTGAAACGAATAAATGTAAAACAGTAGAAGGAAATATCAATTCAAATGGATGGTGTACCATCTACGTCAAAAAAACCTAATAATAAAGAAGTAAAGATAGAAGATAGCAATCTGACAGCATAATTACTGATATTTTTCTCGTTCCCACGGTTTCCGTGGGAATGCATACTGCAATTTATATAGTTCATATCAATTTGACATAACAAAATCACATAAATTAGAAGATCAGTATAATACATAAAAAAAGATAAGAGTATGGGTAGAAGCAGATACAAAATACATGAACCGACACATCCACACTTCATGAGCTGTACCGTATTGCATTGGATACCGCTGTTTACACGACAAGAGAGTGTAAAGATACTGTTAGACAGTTTTCGACACTTACAAACGACAGACAACTTCAAACTCTATGCCTACGTCATCCTCGAAAACCATCTGCATATTGTGGCTCAGAGTGACGACATTGGCAGATGCATGGCAAAGTTCAAAGCGCACACAGCTAAAGAACTGATAAAACTTCTACAGCAGGAAAATGTAAAGACGATACTGGATCAACTCGCTTTTTATAAAAAAGCGCACAAAGTCGATAGGGAGTATCAGGTATGGCAAGAGGGCATACAACCGAAACTTATACAAGACGATGCGATGATGAGGAACAAGATCGCTTACATTCATAACAACCCTGTAAAACGCGGTTACGTTGACGAAGCGCATCATTGGCGTTACAGTAGTGCAAGAGACTATGACGGGATAACTGGACTTTTGACAGTTGAACGTTTTTGGTGAAATATACTCTCGTATGCGTTCCCACGTAAAACGTGGGAACGAGAAAGTTTATTATGTATGAATATTACATTTAAAGTCACCAATCAAAACCCGCTCGCAGGTTTTGATTGGTGTGCGGTGTTTTGTCAGATACTTATGCACCCATTAAAGCTTTTTTTGCTATTTCTGTGCCAACATCAACCGCTATCTTAATGAATGCGTCATATGTATCGGCACCTAACTTTTTAGCAAGTTTTTTAATTTTCAATGCGTTCAACTCAGTCCTTGGACTATCTTTTGATATTTCTTTCATTGAATTAATTAATAGTTCTTTGTCTTCAGCGTTAATCTGTTCATCGAAATCAAGGAGCTCTGTTGCACTATCTAAAGCTGTTTGTAGCCAAGGAAAAGCACTTCCACAATTATGACAATATGATGGCGGGATATATTGAAAACCAACTATAATCATACCACTGGCATGGTATTTACCTCTGATTGGTGTATTGCATTTTTGGCAACTTGTAATTGTTTCTGCACCGCATTGATCACAAAAATTTTGATTAAATTCTGGACTGCTTTGTGCGCTACTATTGATAACATGTCCATTCAAACATACTTGCGCTATATCATGAGATCCCATATAATTTCTCCTTGTATCTTACGTTTAAAATGAGCAATTAAAAACACGCTCGCGGGTTTTTAATGAGTTGTTAGGTATTAGTTGAAACATTTTCTTGTTCATGAAAATTGATTACTACTTCACTTAAACAAATTAAATATTCACAACTAAGTACAAATCGAAAATACCCACCATTATCAATAGAAATATTTTCTGAAAACTCATGACAAAGCATATGACGCATTGAGAATAAATCTTTTACTGCCTGAATAAAGTTTGCACGGTCTTCTCGTAGTGTTAAAGATCCATCGTCAAAAATATCAAACTCACTATCTACTAGATGATCTAAAAAGTCAAGATTAAGAAGATGGCTCATTGCACGATTGATGTCATCAAGACTACTGATTCTGAGAAAGTGAGCTACATATTCACCAATGGTGATTTTCTGTAACTGAATAGCTGATGCAGTTTCAACATTAAGTTTTACATTTGATAGCTGTGTTGCTCTCTCAATAAATGGAGACCCTTTGTTAATTAGGTCAGATATTACTGTACGAAAGTATCCTTCTGTCATTGCAACTAAAGCTATTGGATAGTATCGGGATAATTCTTCGTTACATCGTGTAGCATCTGGTGTAGTTGTGCTCATTAGGAATTTATATGAATCGTCAATTGAGTCTAATCTATTCTTGAAGCTATCAAATCTATTCTTTGTGACTGTTCGATTTCTTTTTTCAATGATTTCATCGAGGATATTTCTTTGTGCCATCTCTGTACCTGACTATTGATTGGAGTACATTCTATACAACTAAGGCTTAAATGTGGACTTAGCAGAACTTATGAAATGTTGCAAAAAAATGTTAATTGATTGCAGATTGTCATATTCTGGTTGACTTTCATACATTAATCAACGTTGTATTCCGATTGAATAGGCAAAATATGAGTGAGTGATTTTAATTTTTCATTCTTTAAAACGACAAAAAAGCCCCTAAAACCGCCAAGAAGAACACAACTTGCATACCCATAACCAGACTTTCAGAGTCAAAACAGACAAGGAAAATTTTATGGGAATCCCACAACCTGCTTTTTATATCTTTAAATGCCAGCAATCTACGCCTCCGGGCATGCCGAAACCGTCATGCGTCACACCGCAGTCTCAGGACCTTTACCAGCACTTGGGTCAGGCACTGATGCAAAAAGGGATCATCGGTACAGTCCAGCCCATTCAGTCGGCGTGTCTCAACCGCTGTAATGTCGGTCCTGTAATGTTGGTCGAACCCGGTCATTTTATGTATATGAGTATGACTAAAGAGAAGATCGACAGGATCATCGATGAACACATCATCGGAGGTAATGTCGTTACGGAATACCTTATCCACGATGAGCTTTGGGACGAAGCGATATCCCCTTCAGCCATGATGGCGCAGATGGGGCGTTAAAGCCTCATTTTTCGGTTTTCCCTCACCGTATAAAACGGCTATTCAAAAAAAAACCGACCTTTCTTTTGTTGAATGTACACTATATCGTGTACTTTCGCTACAATCTTCTTACGTTATTTAGGCACTATTCTTTGTTAAATTCAGTGATAGATCCTTTTGCCTTGACGTAAATGAGGGAGAACATTTGAAGATAAGAATACTACATGTCGCATTTCTACTGGTTGGAAGTTTGCTGTTTTCTGGATGTGCCTACACGACTGTCGATAAATATGAAGGATGTGTCGACACGGCCATCCCTCTTAAGTTCGCAGAACCGACATATTCCGTTATCGTTCCTTATGGCACAGACAACACCTTTAACGGCATCAACTTTCCGGAAGGTGAGGGCTATTGTTGTGTCGGAAAATGGTGTGTCGACGGGCTTGGACCTAAAATACATATAGAAAAACGAATGAATGGCGACAGTGAACCTTTTTATTTCACAGGCAAGGCCGTCTTCGAGAGTCCTCATGGCCTCTCGGTTATGGCAAGAGGATCAAACTGGTATTTCCAGGCACTTATGAAGAACATGCTTTCAGGAGAGGAGATGTACGTTTGGGTCAATGTCAATGGGTATGGCTTTGAAGACGAAATTGATCCTCTCTACAGAGGGAATATCCATAAGATCTTTGGTAGTAATTTCTCGTGTGAGAACGGTGAGTATATTGATTGGTTCTGGAACGATGATTGGTTTAAGGGAAGGATGGATGATGCGATGGAGTGGTAGAAACCATTTTGAAAATCGTTAGTACATCTTTTAGTGCATAATCCTATGCATTAGCGATGTTCTCTTTCAGACCATCAAACAAATTCTTCGGAAGCTTTTGTTGCTCTCCGTCCGTTCGGTTGACCAATCCCCACTCTATAACGCATTGGGCAATGGGCTTCTGGTCGTCATGGCGTTCGATCTCTACATGCCATACGCCTCCGGCAGAGGTTAATTCTGTCAAGTAGGTATAGACGTCCAGCGTTTCGCCCCATGCTGCAGGTGCGAGGTAATGCACATGGACTCTTTGGTTTTTAATGGCGAGGTTCTCGGTTTTGAAACGGGCGGGTGTCCAGCCTGTTGTTGCCAGTGCACTTGCAATGGCATCTTCGGCGAAGGCGACGTAGTTGGTGTTGTTGACATGTTCCTGCGCATCGAGGTCTCGCCAGTCGACGGTTCGTTTCGTGGCAAATGCCGTCTCTCTCGGGGCTGTTAGTTTGGGAAACTTCTGCTGTTTGACGAGGAGGGGGTTCTCTATGGTGATATTTTCGATGATGTTGGGAGGGATAGGAACGGGGCGCATGGTCTTGAGGTTGACCGTGACGACTTCCTGCGAACCATCTGCGACCAGCTCGCCGCTCTCTTTCAAAACAATCTCAAAATAGCGGGTGCCGTGAACCCGGCGCCAGTCGGCCAGCCAGATGGTCAGTTCAAAAACATCGTTCGGGCGAAGAGGGCGGTGCAGGTTCAGCTCCGTCGCGCGGACGAGCCAACCCAGGCCAAGCTTTTCGCTCTTCTCAATGCCCAAGCCGATAGCCGCTCCCCAGTCCCAGGCCGTTTCGATGACGTATTTAAAATAGGCAGAGAGGTGAACTTCCCCGACGGTGTTCGTTTCTGACCAGTCGACACGAAAGGTTCTGCTAAAGTATTTCAAGATCTATCCTTTGCGCCTGCGGTAGGTAATGCAAATCTTACGGTAACGAATGTTAAGATGAGCAAATGAAAATAGATTAATAGCGATTGCAATCGAGCCCTTCGGCCTGTTATAATCAGACAACACAAACAAAAGGACGTATGCCGTGTATGATGCCATCAAAACTATATCCCAATCCGCCGGACCTCTCTTTATGGAGGGGTACACCCACACAAAGACCATTACCTACAAGAGCGCTGTCGATCTTGTCACCGAGTATGACGTCAAGGTCGAACTGCTCCTCAAAGAGAAGCTCTCAGTAGCCTTCCCGGAACACACTCTGGTCGGGGAGGAGACGAACGAGGGGATTACGCACCCTGACAAGGCGATCTACATCGACCCCATCGACGGCACGACTAACTTTGTCCACGGCATCCCTTTCTGCGCCATCTCCCGCGGTATCTGGGAAGGGGGCGAAGCGGTCGCGGGTGTGGTCTATAACCCTGTGCTCGACGAGCTCTTTTATGCCGAAAAGGGAAAAGGGGCAACCTGCAACGGCGTGCCCTTGCAGGTAAGCGAGGCGACGACGCTGGAGCGCTCGCTAATAGCGACGGGCTTTCCCTACACCAAGATCGATCAGGGCGAAGACTTTCAATGGGTCATGAAGAGCATGGAGGCGGTGCTGCCGTACACCCGAGACATCCGCCGTCTGGGTTCGGCGGCGCTGGACCTCTGCTATTTGGCGCGCGGGACCTTTGAGGGGTACTACGAGGTGCATCTCAAGCCGTGGGACGTTGCGGCGGGGATCTTGATGGTCACAGAGGCGGGGGGTGTTGTCAGCCGCCGAGACGGCGGGGCATACTGGTTTGACGAAC
>JAQIBF010000149.1 GCA_027859195.1 Helicobacteraceae bacterium | reverse complement strand
ACCTAAAAAAAATGGCACGTCCAATCCGATGAGCAAAGAGAACAAAAAGCTCCGGATCGCAATCACAAAAGAGCGTTCACGCGGTACTTCACCTCTAAGAAAAGAGGTCGAAAAAGCAGAAAAGTTCATCATGGAGAATGAGTCACAGATCGCTAGGTACCATCAAGAACTGATCGCCGCATCAAACAGCGGAGACAACAGCAAGATCATGGAACTCTCGCAACTGGTCGCAAAACTGGAAAAAGAGGTCGAATCGACATTTGAGCGCATGGAAGTCGCGCAGAGCGAACTGGATAAACTGATGGCCGAATATGAGGAAAGACTGACAGCGTTAGAGAGTAACTGAGCAGGCTGAATCTGATGAAGAGATAAGAGAGACGGAAGGGTTGCTTTGACTAAAGAAAATAGATTTAATAAAGAAGTTTTATACATCAATATTTTAATCGCTCTACTCTTTGTGCTGATGCTCGTTGTCGGCTACCAGACCCTCCAAAACCAAAGCGATAAGATCAAGACAGAAGTGGACAATACAGCCAATGAGTTTGAAGCACGTATTCAGACAGGTGTGGGTTCAGTTTTATACCTGCATGCCGCTGCAAAAGAGATCTATAAAAACCGCGATATCCCACTTGGTTATGTCTCTAAAGTGCATGAGATCAATGCCAAAGGTGATTTTACCTTGGATATCCCGGCCCTCTCCAACCTGACTGGTTTCGGCGGGTTGGTACAATCGAAAAAAGTTCTCCACGAAATGGCCAGCTCCCTGGCATTGACCACCTACTTCACCATCGTAAAGGGGCTCAACAAGAGTTTTATTCAGGTCTATTACGCTTCAAAAAACAACTTCTCGACAAGCTATCCCTATCTCTGGTCCGATCAGTTTATGTGGAATCCATCCATGCTTACAAAACCGCTATGGCAGTATGCAACGCCGGAACTTAACCCTGAAAGAAACCTCTTTTATACCCCGCTCTACCAGTCGCAACGAAAAAAGAAGATCCTTCTCACCGTCGGACACCCCGTCTACGATAAAGATATGTTTCTCGGTACCGTCAACCTGGACATCGCGGTTGCGATGGAGAGCACTTTTCTAAACAGTAAGAACCTTCATCATGGAACCTATGTCATTGTCAGCCAGGAGAAGGAGATCATTGCAGCCAGTAATCTTGAAGGGTATGATGAGAAGATCATCTTCAAGGCGAAACAGCTGCTCAGCAAAGAGATACTCGAATCGGCGGTCACCGACAACGACCAGATCTCTTTAGGAACTCAATATGTCTATGTAAAAGCACTTAAAAGTGTCCCCTGGAAACTCTATTACATCAAAAACAAGCTAGACCTCTATGTCAACTCTTTATACTATGTCGGGATGATGTTTATTGTCATCCTCCTGCTCTTTAGAGTCAAGACCCTCATCAAACGCCTTTCAGCTTCGCGTGATGAACTTGAGCACCAGGCATTAACAGACCCGATGACAAAGCTCTACAACCGTCGATATCTCTCAGAGATCACCGCACATATGTTAGGTCTCATGCGCCGTCACTGGTCTCAACTGACCGTAGTCATGCTCGATATCGACAAGTTTAAAAATGTCAATGACACCTATGGTCATCAAGTGGGTGACGATGTTATCATCAAACTTTCGCAGACACTTCAAGAATTTACACGGACTAGTGATGTGCTTTTCCGTCTCGGCGGCGAAGAGTTTCTCATTCTTCTTCCCGAAACAGCCATTGAAGGCGGCTATGCAATGGCGGAGACCTTGCGAAGTGAGGTTGAAAAGCTGCTGATCATACTCGAAGGGGGCGTTGAACTTCGTTTCACCATCAGTATCGGTCTTTCAGAAGTACACAGAGATGACAGAAACTTTGATGCCGCGATGACACGGGCTGACGCAGCACTTTACGAGGCTAAAGAGAGCGGACGGAACAGGGTCTGCCGTGCCAAACCTGTTCCATAACAGAGTGTCAGCAACAAAGAATTAAAAAAAGTTGATTAGACAACACCCTCTTTTCCTCCACACAAAACACCCTTTGTCTAAGTAACCCAGGCTACGCTTTCGGAATCGTGATAACGAACTCTGCTCCGCGGAGTTTTAGACCACTGTATTCGTAGTCTGCATTGTGTACCGACACCTCGCCGTTAAAGTGTTCGGTTATGATCCTGTACGTAATATAAAGTCCAAGGCCGGTACCTTTTGATTTGTGTTTTGTGGTGTAATAGGGCTCAAAGATCTTCAAAAGAATCTCATCATCTATACCGCCTCCGGAGTCTTTAAGCATTATGACAACGCCATCGGCATTGCATGTAGTCTCTATAAAAAAGTATTTGTGCACCGATTGATTCTCTATGATAGCATCGAGGGCATTGTTGTAGATGTTCAGCAAGGATTGGATCAAGAGACTTTCATTGTAGGTGATCCTACATGGCTCTATCATCACAACTATCTCAATCTGATTATTTGCAAAGGCATCTTTCGTCAGCTCATTCAACTTTTTGATGGCATCATTAAGGTCAAACGGTTCGATACTATCAATGTTAGCATTAAAAATGTTTCGGAAGTCATCAATAGTCTGGGAAAGATATTGCGCCTGTCTGTTAATATCATCGCTGATCTGAAGCAGCTCCTCTTTTTTTATCTCCCGGCCTAAAAGTATCCCCGTCTCAATCTTTACGATGTTAAGCGAGATAATATTCAGAGGCTGCCGCCACTGGTGCGCTATGTTGCTTAACATCTCACCGACCGCCGCAATTTTCGACTGTTCCATGATCACTCTGTTTTGTTTGTCGATCTCCATTTTTTGACGGTCTATCTCCTCTTTAAGACCATGTTTAGTGAGAAGCCAACGCTTTCTTAGACTCACAAATAGCAGACTCGAACCCAACGTGACTAACACCAACACGCTAACAAGGGCAGAATGAAAGATATCATCATAACTGAGTGTAAACGCCACTTCCTTTGGATGATTATATTCGTAGATAAAACTCTCCATATCAATATCTTTTGTCACAAGCCCCAGCACCTTATATACTTTAACAATATCCTTAAGTTGGTTGCAGTCAAGATAACCGATGGTGCCGTTTTTATGATAGGCCAGCCGTTTGAGCACTTCGCCCTCTTTGATCAGCTGAATAAGATTCTTGTTCTGGCTGTTGTAATGCTTATAAATAATTTCAGCCGTTTCCGAGATGTTTTCGAAGGCATACTCCCAACCATTGATCGTCGCTTCATAAAATTTTTGGGTTAAGTTGGGATTCTTTTCGATAAATTCCGAAGAGGTAAAAAGGATATCACTGTAAAAATGAAACCCAGAATCTTTTGGATAGAAGACCTTATAAGCGACACCTTTTTCTGCCATCTGAATCGGTTCATTCGAGATGTACGATGCCATGGCATCGACGTTTTTATTGATAAGGTCATCTATATTAAAACTGTGCGGAACTATCTCTATATCATTTTCATTCAGACCGTTAGAAAAAAGCATCGCCATTATGGCTGCGCTCTCTTTTGCATCCTTGGTCATCATAATACGTCGGTTTCTCAGATCAGAAATCGTCTGGATACCGGTGTCGTCCCTGGTCAATAGTATCAACGGGGATTGCTGAAAGATCGTACCAAGTGCAACAACATCTTTACCGTTTATTTTATCTATGATCAAGGAGGAACGCCCAATCGCAAAATCCGCTTTGCCCTTTTCGATGACCGTTGAGAGATCTGTACTCCTGTTGAATTCCTTGATCTCGACATCGATCCCGGCATCTTTATAAAAGCCCATCTCTTTTGCAACATAGTACCCTGCGAATTGATATTGATGCAGCCAATTAAGCTGGAGAACTACCTTTTGCACGGCAAACAGTGATATCGATGATAGTAATAGCAGTAACATTATTTTTTTCATATTAATATGATTATACTTTCTATTTCTAAGGGTCTTCCCTTAAATATCGCACGTTTTATACCAAAATGACCTGCATTCGTTATTTTAAAATAAAAAGTCAATTATTCTCGTTCTCATCGTCTAAAACCGTATGCATATTTAAAAGATCACATTACGTTATGGACACCTCTTAAAAGGTCCATGAATGCTCTTATATTGCTTCCTGCGTCAGCAGTTGGTCGAGTTGGTGGAAAAGGTTCGGGTATTCCTGTTGGATTTCAGTGACCAGCCAGTCAAGATCGAGCTTCACAATAGTACTATCCGGACGGCTTTGGGCCAGCCCTTTTATCTTATCAATCACCACTGTCAACACGTCATAATAGTCTATCGGGTAGTGCTTCAATATCGCCTTTTCAAGTTTCAGATGAAAGGTCTCGTCTTGAGACGATGCAAACATAGCGATTATTTTCGAAAGTACCGGAACAGACGTCATCGTATAGGGATGGTCATGTTCGTCGATGATGACCCATGGCCGTTTTTCATCCCAACTCCCCTGCAGCAACTCCAGCTCTTTATGGCGATCATCTATACCCGGGCGCATTTTAACAATGGTCATCTCCGCTGCATTGACCTTGAGTGTTTCGGCAATTTCTCCAAGATGCTTTTGTAGATGTTCGGGGAAAATCATGATGAAACCTTTATGTGAACTAGTATTTTACGCTTCTACTTAATCATAGCAAAAAAGTCAGAGAGAACACATACAAATCACCACTATACTCAAAAATAACCTTAACTCGTAAGTTTCACGTATAGGCACTCTTAATGAATATACTGGTCAGATAGTCAACCATTATGTTAACATAGACTTAACACTTCAAGTCTACTATGATAGTTATGAAATGTTATAAAAACGACCCTACCTAATACAATGGGGAGACGATGAAAAAAATTCTTTTAGTCGAAGATGACCTGAACCTTGGTGCCACCCTGCAAGACTATCTGGAAGTCGAAGCTTTTGACGTCACCTGGGTAAAAGATGGGCAACAGGCGCTGGATGCAACCTATGCAAAAGGGTTTGATCTGCTTCTGCTTGATGTCAACGTCCCCTTTATGAACGGCTTTGAACTGCTTGATGCTTTGCGCCAAAGCGGCGACAATACACCGGCGGTTTTTATTACGGCGCTGACCGACATCGATTCTCTTTCCAAAGGGTTTAACGTTGGTGCTGATGATTACATCAAAAAACCTTTCGACATCGACGAGATGGTGGTTCGTATCCGTGCCGCCATCAACAAGTCGCTCCATACGCGCAGCAGTATGATCCGCTGCGGTACACTGCATTATGAGGTGACATCCGACACGCTTTACAATAACGAAGAGCGTCTTGCCCTGCCCCCTTATGAACATCAGCTACTGACCCTCTTTTTGAAACGCAACGGCAAGATCGTCACCAAAGAAGATATACTCTTCGAAATCGGTCATGGCGATGAGATGAGCGAAGGTGCCCTGAGGGTGCATGTCAGCCATCTGAAGAAACTGGGGATCCCAATAGAGAACATACGAGGAGTTGGTTATCGTTGCGAATTTAAATGAAAAGAGAGCGCTCTATAAATTTTTCATCATCTACTTTTTAAGCACCGCACTGCTGATTGCCGGAGGCGCTGCTTTTTACTACTACCAGCAGAAACACATTCGGCTGCACAACGAGCTTTTTTCGATGCTTCAATATGCCAAAACCCTCAAGTTCAGCCGTTTTTCCTATACAGAAGAGGCGTTCGATTATGAGCGAATCATCTCCACAGAGGCTAGAGAAGATTTTGATAATATCAAACGTGTTGGAAACAACTTTGAGGTGTTGGTTTCAACGCGGCGGGGTATCAACATCCTCGTTAAAAAAGAGGCAAACCAATACGATGCAGTCATACAGAAAATATTTGTACAGGTGTTGTTGGTGTCAACGGTTTTGCTCCTGCTCTTTTCGCTGATCAGCTACTACCTGGCGCTCATCTCCATCAGGCCGATGCAAAAGACCATTCATATCCTCGATGCGTTCATCAAAGACCTAGTGCATGACCTCAACACCCCCACAACTTCTATTTTACTCAACCTCAAGATGCTCCGAACCAACAGCAGTGACAGAGACCCGCAGCGATTTGAACGTATCGAAGAGGCTACCAAAGAGATAGCGTCACTCTATAAAAGCCTGGCTATTTTACTAGATGAGTCGAAACTGACGACAACGAAGCAGGATATCTGTCCGATCGTCAAACAAAGTGCCGAGACCTATGCCGAACTCTACCCTGACTTGACCTTCCATGTAGAGTGTGAGACGCTTTTGACATCGGTGCATACCGAGGCATTTACACAGATAATTGGCAATATCATCTCAAACGCCTGTAAGTACAACAGGCCGGATGGTTTTGTGCGGATCACCACGAACGAGACGACACTCATCATTGAAGATGGCGGCATCGGGATGAAAACACCCGAAAAAGTGTTCGATCGTTACTACACCGAGAGCCTTGAAGGGCACGGTATCGGCATGCATATCGTTAACCGTCTGGCAACGGTGATGCATATTGGCGTAAAGATCCATTCTGAAGAAGGTGTCGGAACCCGCTGCGTCTTAACACTGTGTTAACACTTCTGTCTGATAATAGTCATAGTTCAAATAAGGAGAACATTATGAGACCTTTATTACAAGAGATCACTTTTAGTCTGGTAGCCGTTATGTTGCTAGGTGCCGTTCCGGCTGTTTTACAAGCGGAAGAGATGCCTGATCGCGGACCGGTTCCGTTTCAGTTTTATGACACCGATGGCGACAACCTCATCAGCGAAGATGAATTTTACGATCTGCGTGCCAAACGAATGCAGCAGCGTGCAGATGACGGCTTTCCTATGAGAAATGCCGGCAATGCGCCAGAGTTCAGCGAGTTTGACAGTAACGGTGACGGTATGCTTACATCAGAAGAGTTAAGTACCGGACAGCAGGCGCAGATGATGAATAAAAGAGGCGGCAAAGGCATGGGACAAGGCCAAGGTCCCGCAACCAAGTAGGTATATAGCGCATTCCCTTTGCTCGATGGGAATGCCACAATACATCAAATAAACACTATCTCTACTTTTTAACACCTCCCAAAACTTCTCTTTATTGCACGCGCAGTCTGATATAATCGCCATAAAATAATTTTAGGATTCAACCACACATGTTAAGCAAACTCAAAACAGTCATTTTGGCAGCGATCCTCTTTTTTGCAACAACACAATCTCTAAGCAATGAACTTAATATCGTCAATGAAGTCACGTTTGAAAAGATCATTGACGGCAAAAATAAAATAGACAAATACGAAGCCAGCGGGGTGCATTTTGTCGATGACAAGTTCTACGTTGTCTTTGACAACAACAGCCAAGTCGCCCGTGTGAATGCAAAGCTCTCTAAAGCAAAACTGCTGGGGAAAGAGCGTAAAAAAATCGGGTATGAAGGCATAACGTACAACCCTCTCAACAATGAATTTTATCTTGTTGAAGAGTCACTGGAACATAAAGGGGACTGGCATGCCCGCCTAAGTGTTACAGATAAAGATTTTGCAGTAACATCCGAGGTAGCGTGGCTGGATTTTGCGTTTGAAAGTGACAACAAAGGGTTTGAGGGGCTTGCGGTTCTGACAACAGACGGCACCACCTATCTGCTGGCACTCTGCGAAGGCAACAGCTGTAAGGCTGGACGTAAAGGTCAGGAGGCAGGAGGCGGAACCATACAGGTGTTTGAGAAAAAAAAGAAAAAGTGGAAACGGACGCGCTCTATCGATCTGCCAAAGAGCCTGCGGTTTATAGATTATTCAGGCTTGGACATCAGTGCTGAGAACATCTTGGTCGTTAGCTCTCAAGAGTCCTCCGCTCTCTGGGTCGCACCCTTGGATGTTACAACGTGGGAAGTCGTTGGCAGCGGTAAGGTCTATACGTTTCCTAAAAATAAAAAAGGGAAAATGGTCTACTGCAATGTCGAAGGGGTCTCATGGATAGACGCACATCGACTCGTCGTCGTCAGCGATGCAAAAAAGAAGTCTCAGCCAAAAGCATGTCAAAAAAAAGAGCAGTCCATACACATTGTCGCACTGCCTTAATTATACCGCTTGATGATGTCGCAAGACTAAAAGACCGACTTGCGCATCAGTATAGATCTTGACCCTGCTAAGTCTGGAGAAACTACTCAGTGACTTTCGGCAGTTCGTTGGAGAGGATCTCCAGATTCGGCTGCATGATGATCTCGATGCGGCGGTTGAGGGCTCTGCCTTCAGGCGTCTCGTTATCAGCGCGAGGGTGGAACTCCCCGAAACCGGCAGCTGAGACGTTCTCAGCTGAGACTCCCTCCTCTACCATCAAGTGGACGACGCTCATCGCACGGGCGGTGGAGAGTTCCCAGTTGCTCGGGAACCGGGCGCTCTTCATCGGTACGTTGTCGGTGTGTCCCTCTATCTGAAAACGGCGGTCAGAGAACTCGCTAAGCACGTTAGCGATCTGCTTGAGTGCCGCTTGTCCATCCTGGTTCACACGGGCACTCCCTGTGGCGAAGAGGACATTGTCAGGCAGGTTAATGACAATACGTCCCCGCTCAATACTGACTGTCAGCTGACCCCCATCGATCATCTTCTGAAGCTCTTTGACGAAGCGGGCGTAGATCTCGTTACGTTTTTCGGTCTCCGCCTCGATCTGACGCATTGTCTCCAGCTGCGCCTCTGAAGCGCTCAGCTTTGACTGTGAATCTTCCAGCTGCGACTGGGAAGCGTTTAGCCGTTTTCCCGCCGCATCAAGTTCCTGCTGGAGCGTCGCTTTTTTAAGATCAAGATCAGAGAGTTCATTCTTGTTGCGCTCGATCTGCTCTTTACTAAGTGCAAGCGCCTTTTCGTTCTTCTCTATCTGACCCTGTTGCTCGGCAATGGTGCTTTCAGCCGAGCTGAGAGAACTCCGCGTTTTGCTCAGTTCCTGAAGTGCCGCTTCATGCGTCTGTTTGGTAACACAGCCACTGCTGAGCAGTGCCACTGCCACCAATGTTGCAAGTGTGATTAATCTCATTATCATTTCCTTTTGTAATGTATTGGCACATTATAGCCTGACTCTGTAAGTCGAATGTTAGTGACGAACCCAGATCACGAATAGCTTATCCCTGCTGTTCTCTCTATCGTACTCTAGATAAAGATTATAATACTACAAAAAGGTCAATGTAATTCATACGCCGTAAAGCTACCGAAAAGTTTAAAATGGCAGCTTTTGCATCACTACGTCCTGGGCGTCAACATAGCGCTGGCAGTTTTTTCCGCCTAAGTTGGTGCAGGTCTCCTGCCACAAGGACGAATGGCCGTCCCCACCGTCGATATGGCCTTCATAAAAGAGCAGTGCATGGGCATATTCATGGGCAACAACGCTCTCGACCATATAGTCGATGCTCTCTCGCATCACTTGTTTGTTGAGATAGATCTTGATCTGGCTATCGTTATAAGTGGTCACGCCGTAAAAGTGTCCTTTGAACGTGTCGGTAACAATAAGCGGGAACTTCACGGCGTAACCGTAGTGTTCCTGCATCTTGCGAAGCACCTCTTGCTCTTTGGCGGCAATACGTTCTTTATAATCCTCGGGAATGTCGCTGTTTTTAAAGCGGTAGCTGTCATAGTAGTTCATGGCAAGAACGGCCAAAGCGACGAAGATCACCGTAATAAAAAGTGCCTCTAACCGTTTTTTGAACATCGCCTTAGTTCCTTATGATCTTCTTCATCCATGACGCTATCATCTCCAGCTCATCTCTGTCGATGCTGTGGTCTTTTTCATAGGCTTTAAACGCAATATCAAAACCATTCTCTTCGAGAAACTCTACCTGTTCCTTTGACGTTTCGAACGCCAAGACATTGTCATAGGTACCGTGGGTACAGAGCCAATTAGCATCGAGGAGCTCCGGGTTCATCTCTTCGAGAAGTCTGGGCGCATCATAGATGTAGCCGCTAACCGCAATATACCCGGCAAGCTCCTTATGGTAACGCGCCCCAAATTCAAAGGTCAGCAGTGACCCCTGCGAAAAGCCGAACAAGAAACTCTCGTCAGCATTGAACTCCTCTTCGAAGAGCATGTCCAATGTCTCAGTCAGCAGCTGACTTGAGTGGCTTATGCCCGGGAGCTGGTCGGGAGGGAGCTGATACCACGAGAGGCCCGTAAAGTACTCAAAAGGAGCGTCAAGAAGAAGGTAGTTCATCTCATCAATCTCCAAAAATGGCGGCAGCGACGTAAAGCCCTCCGACGAGTCACCACGGCCATGCATGATGATCATGACCTTTTTGGAAGGGACTTTGGAGGGTATAAATATATTATCTAGGGGTAAGTTTTGCATGGGATATTATACAGGTTATTTCTATTTATAAGAGATAACCGCAGCAAAGATCACGTGTACTGTATCCTTCATTTACAGGATATTTACAAACAAGGCATAAGATGTTGTCAAGGGTAATTCTAATGTTTTAGGAGTTCCGGGTCGAAAGTTTTTGAGTCTGTTTTTGTCTCATCAACGTCGAAGATCCGACGAGGATAAGCCTTTCATTGCGATGAATGATGCTTTTTAGAGATGCCCGATATATTTTGAAAGAAGGAGAGACCATACTGAACAGACATGTGACTGCGATGATCGCCGGTGCACTCGTTTTGCCCTTGTTTCTCTTTGCAGCCGATCCGGTTAATCCGGACCTTGGCAAAGAGAACAAGATCGACCACAGTGTTAACGGCGACTACTTTGTCATCACCCTGCCTAAAAAGTAAAGCATTAAACAGCCCTGTTTAGATGGCTTTTAGAATTGCTTCGTAATCAGGTGCCTGTTTGATCTCAGGGACAAGTTGTTTGTAGGTCACTTTTTCATTTTTAATAATAAAGACGGCGCGTGCCTCGATCCCTTGCAGTAGACCCTCTCCCATCAACGTTCCATAGGCTTTACCAAACGCCTTCGTCTGAAAGTCACTTGCAACAGTAATATTGTCAATCCCGTGTGCTGCACAGTAACGTGTTCCTGCAAACGGAAGGTCCATCGAAATAACCGTTATTGCCACATTAGGCATTTCAGCGGCCTTCGTGTTGAAAGTACGCGCTTCCATGTCGCAGATCGGCGTGTCAATACTAGGAACAACGATCAAAACCTGAGTCTTTTCTGTTTTCCCTCCAACAATTAGCTCTTTTAGATCACTGGTAATCAAAGTGACGATAGGCGCACTGTCACCAACACTGACCATGTTTCCAACAAGTTTTACTTTTGTACCACCTAAGGTGACGCTCTCCGTTGTTGCTGCATTCAGCGTTGTCATAGTGAGAAGGCCCAAGACCAATAGTGCCGATAATTTCATGTGTATTCCTATTGTTTTATTTGTGATTGTAACATTTCGAAAATATTGTAGATAATATTTTTATATTTCAACTTGTGTATAATCGTTATATTAAAATTTAAGTAATTACAAAGCTATTAAAGTTTGAATACAAATACGTTACACTTTATAAGTAAGCCAAACAGGAGTAAAAATGTCAAAAAAGGTCATTATTATTAACGGCTCATATCATGACGGCGGTTTTACGGATTTTATGCTCAATATTATGGAAGATCGTTTGACAGATGCCGGCATCTCATTCGAGACTGTTCTCCTGCGTGAGGTACACATC
>JAQIBF010000094.1 GCA_027859195.1 Helicobacteraceae bacterium | reverse complement strand
AAATAGGGCTTTTCAAATTCATCGGCCAGCACGGGCCGCCAGCTTTCGGCTATCTTTACCATCGGGGGTACGAGAAATAATAATCAAACTTTGTCGGTACGATAGCAAGATAAGAAGGTCCTAAAATTGTATCCTCAGCTATATAAGTACTGCCTGAATATATGAGTATATCACTTGAAAACGAATCTGGATTGCTTCCAGTGACCTCCGAGCCATATTACTACCCGTTACGGCATTTGTCGACAGGAAGAAAGGGTAAAGGGACCACCCAAAGTGTAGTAACGTGTAAAGTCTTCCGAGTTGGGAAAATATTCGGTTTCGAATTTACGGCTATAAGGGGAGGTAAAAAAGTGTGACGGCCAAAAGTATAAGCAGCTGACAGGTCAACTAAATATTGCGAATATGTACTTACCTGCAACAGGAATGGCCTTGATTCGCTCTTCTGGTACCACACAATCGAAAGTATAAGCAGCTGTACTTAACAGAAACCATACCGCTGATACAGAGGTCCGAGAACGCAGGTTATACCAGTTTAAATGCCAATGCCAAGGTCGAAACCCAGATAGCTGCTAAAGTCACTAAAGAGACAAAGACCAGTGCAGCCCCGGCATCTTTAGCCTGTTTAGCCAGGATATGATACTCTTTAGTAACAAGGTCGACAACGCGTTCAATAGCGCTGTTTGCAATTTCTGCCATAATAGGAATAATCAGCGAGATACTCAATACAAGTTTATACTCTATCTCTATCGGCAACAGCCATGCAACGACCGTTCCGACAACAAAAAGGACTAACTGAAGTTTAAAGGAACGTTCATGTTTTACGATATCGACCAGACCGGCTAACGCATAGGTTGTGTTTTTAAAAAGTGTGTATTTTGGTTTATTGTGCATCGTAATTGTCCTTAAGTTGCTGTACTGCTTTTTGCAGCTCTTCTGCTGTTGTGCTCATCGGCATCGGATCACCGTAGACGATCGTTACCGTTCGACGGATCCAAGCCCGTTTTTCAACAAACTTCTTCGGTGAACGTGACAGGCGGCTGCCCCACATCCCGCTGATATAGAATGGCACGATCATGCCGTCACTGCCTCTGGCCACCATCTCATAACCGCGTTGAAACTTCTGCAACGTCGTCCCACGGTTAATGGTACCTTCGGGAAACAGTGTGATCAGCGCATTATGTTTAAGACGTTCCTTGGCGGTTCTAAAGGCATCTTTGGCAGCTTTGGGCGAAACAGGAATGGCATCGCCCCACTTAAAAAACGAGTGTGCTATCGGCCAGTTGTAGATATCCCTGTCCATCATAAAGATCGTGCGTCTGTCAATACCGAACTGCACGATCATCCAGTCGATCCAGCTCACATGGTTTCCAAGCAGCAGCACCGCGCCGCTCGGAGGTACTTTTCTACCGTTGACATAAACAAGTTTGTAACGCAACGAAAGAAAAAATTCACACATAAACCATGCAAAGATCAATTGATGTTTGCGGAGCATGTAGATGGCCATTATGCCGCTGAGTCCCGCGATGACATAAAAGAGTCCTGCGGCATTGAGACCTTCGTAGGCGAAAAAGGTCGTCAGCATCAAAAAGGTCACCATAAAGATGTTTTGGATGAAGTTGTTACCGGCAAGGATCGTACCCAGATGGACGCCGGGTGCATGTTTTTGAATAAACGAATTTAACGGGACGATAAACATACCCGCCGAGATCCCAAAGACGAAAAAGAGAAATACAATAGGTTCGATATGGCCCAACATCGGGATAAAAAGAAGGCTCAGCGTCATACCCACGGCACTAAAAGGCACCAGTCCCATGTTGATGTAAAACTTTGAGAAACGTGCGGCTGCGATAGAGCCCAAGATGATACCAATTGCGGTAAGCGCGAGGACCCCTTGAACATAGATGGTGTTCGTGATGCCCAGCCCATTTTTCGCATACGCACCGAAGATACTCAGGGCGACCTGCGAGACACCCCAAAAGATCGACAAGCCGAAAATAGCGTCTACAATAGAGCGTTTACGGGTGATCGTCTTCATGTTTTTGCGAAGATAGTAACCGGAGAGGTAGCGGCTGATATAAAACTTCTTTTCAGAAGGGACGCGCTGTCGGTTAGGCAGGCGGGATATGAAGTAGAGTTCAAGGAGTGAACCCAATACCAGCAGCCAGCCAAGCGGCGCCACCTGTTTCAGGATGTCGTCAGCACTCTCAAACGCACCTAAAATGTTTTCAAACATCAAGGTATAGACCACGATGCCGGAGAGAATAGCGACCGTCGTTACCGCCTGTACCGCTGCATTACCGGCAGAAATAAACTTGTTTCCAACCAGCTCTTTAATATAACCGTACTTTGCCGGGGAGTAGATGGCGCTCTGCATCGCTAATAAAAAAGTGAATCCGAACGCCACTTCAAACCAACCCATATAGTACGAAGCGGTAATGGCCAAGGTCAAGATGACCGCTAGGAATGCAGCAAAGGTCATCACCTTGTTTTTGGGGAATTTGTCAGAGAGAAACCCTGCCGGTGTAAAGACCATGATAAACGGTAAAAGGATCAAGGCGTTGAGAATGGCCGTAAGAATGATCTGTTCTTGATTATCGTAGATCTTAAAAACGGTGTTTTGAATAATTATCTTATGACCAAGATCGGTAAAGGCATTTAAGAAAAGCGCAATAATGTAGGGAAAGGTACCCTTGATCTTGAACATCTCTTTCAAGAAGCGACTCCGGTACTCCAGCCGGCATAAATACCATGTTCTTTTTCAGCGGTTGTGATCAGTAAAAAAGCCAACTCTTCCAACAGGTCTGCATCAATGGCATGTTCCTGTGTCATGACAAGCGTATACCCGTACTCTTCGCTGCTGTTATAACTGATATCTTGTTCTACAAAACCATGCAGATACAAGGTCTCAGCGACACGCTTGGCATTTGTCTCTGTTAAAAAGCCCAGATAGTGCTCAACTTCGCGTACGATAGAAAAGTCATCACCTGCCTCTTTAAGGTCCTCCATAATATGACGGCTCTGTACCTGTTGAAGCATCAATGCACTCGGATAAAGAGTGTAAATGTAGTGTTCCCACTTTGCATCTCTGGTTGAACCGATATCGGTAATGTAGTCTGACCCGACAACAGTTGAGACAATGCTTTGGAACTGTTTGGCAGTCGGTGCATAGAAGTAGAGTTCTAGCCAGCCATCTTCATATTTATGACCTACACTGATGGCATCGATCTCTTTTGAAAGCGTCTCCTTCAACCTGTCAGTCACTGCCGTCAACTTTTCGAGTTCAGAGGCTGTTGCAACGCCCGCTTCATCAACATCATTCATCTTTATAAAGGCCCACAGCAGCCACGGACGTTCTGCTTGCGGCGCACTCTCCATATAGTCCATCTCTAGTTCTGTCTTTACGGAGCTTTCATCACTGGTAGAAATATAGTATTCAATCATTCTATTAATATCGCTTATTTTGAAGTTAGCTATTTTATCTTTTTGCGTGTATATTCTGGCTAAAAATCAACAGAACCGTTATAATAACCGCCATGGAAAATATCTATCTACTACTTATTGTTTATATCGCTTTAGAACTCTTTGAGGTTCAGTGGCAAAAAGCAGACAATCTTATCGGTATCTTGAGTAAACTATATCGCTATTACAGCAGAAATATCTTTCTCTTTTTTCTGATGCACCCTACCTTTTATTTTGGTATCGGTCTTGCGATGATCTCAGATTTTGCCTTTAGTGCGCTTGCCCTTGTCTTTATTAAAACAGTGGACATGGCAACCAAGATCTTGCTTATCCAGCAGGTTTTTGAAAAAAAAGAGATCACTGTTGAGATGTCAGGCATGTTAATGGCACCGCTTCATCCTCTTATGCCTTACCTCTCTGTTATTGTCTACACACCTCTGGTCTACTTTGCCTTTGCATCATTTAATTCAGCCAGTTTTTAACTTTCGGGCGCTCTTAGTCACTCTATAGATCAACTTAGATAATTAATTTTATAATATAATCAAATATTAACCATACATTCTCTAAAATGCTGCCATAAAAACAATTCGGAGAATATAATGAATATCATGAAAATCAGAGCAGCTTGCCGCCCTATCCGCATCACTTTAGGTGTTGCATTAATCGCTACAGCTTTTATCACCGGCAATCCTTGGTTCTACTTAGGTGCTATACCATTGATCGCAGGTTTAGTAAACTTTTGTCCGCTTTGTATCATCACTAAAAAATGTGAGATCTAAACAGACCCAACCTTCTCTTTGATCCGCTTAGCGGATCCTCTCCTCCTTTTTATCTGACACAATCTATCAAAATAAACAGCTGTTCATTTTTGCCAAATTAAATTAGTTGATAACAGTTATCAATATTGTAGCGTTACGTAACACTTCTATCGACTTTCTTCCTTAATTATATTCAATAATGATAATAAGTTTCAAAACTATTGACACCCTCTTTTTTATCGGCTACTATATCGACATAATAAATGATTATGAAAACGATTATTAAAATAAAGAAGGAAATAAAAATGAACCCTAAGATCGTATTAGCACTGAGCGCAGCCGCTCTCTGCTCAACTTTAGTTGTGGCGGATGACGCTACTGATATTGCCCAATTGCAAAAACTGGTCGCTGAACTGCAAGCCAACCAAGAGGCACTCGTCGATGAGACGTCAAATTCCAAAGTCGGTTTTACGACTGTCGACACGGCCTTTTCACACAACGGAATGGGTGCGGCAGCTTCTAAGGTCTATAACTCAAAGTCCCCTCTTTCTATCGGCGGATATGGTGATATGTACTTTTCAAGCAGCGATAAACCGGGCAGCGACAATATGGCAGACGTTTACCACTTCGTGCCCTATATCGGTTATAAATTTACAGACAACATCATCTTGAATACCGAGCTCGAATTTGAACACGGCGGTGCAAACCCGGAGATGGCAGAGCCCGAGGGCTATGCTATCGTAGAGTTTATGTACCTTGACTTTTTAATAGACAAAGCCTTTAACCTGCAGCTCGGTCACCTGCTTGTACCGATGGGACTCATCAACATGCGCCACGAACCGACTCTTTTCAACACGGTACAAAAACCGTTGACGGAAAAGTACATCATCCCATCTACATGGCACTCAAGCGGGGCAATGGCGTACGGTAGTCTCGGTGAGAGCGGTATCAGCTACAACGCCGGAATTATCCAGACGCTTGACCTCGATAACGAATTTGCCGGAACCGAAGATCAGATACACGATGCTCCTGCCGGTTCTACCGGTAAGTCGGCCTATAACAAAGCCGCTTTTGTCGGCCGTCTTGACTACCGCGGCATCAACGGCCTGCTGGTCGGAGGTTCTCTCTATTACGGTGATGCAACACAGGGGAGCGTCTCCGGTGCTGAAGCCCTCATCTATGACCTTCACACAACCTATGAGATCGCCGGTTTCAAAGCCAAAGCACTCTACAGTGCAGTACACATCGAATGTGCCGACAAAATCGCCGCCGCACAGACCGACCCGCTCAATGCAAATTATGATCCGCTCAATCCGAACGGGCTCTCTATGCAGGATGGCCACGGCTACTACATCAACCTTGAGTACGACGTTCTGTCCTTGGCGCAGACAAGATACCGCCTTCCGATCTTTGTACAGTACGACTACATCGACCCGACAGAAAACGTTGTTGATAAAAACGGCAACACCGTTGCCAACTACGATTATGTGGATGATGTTTCCGGCCTGACCAAAACAGCCGGCACTAATACCAAAGAGGCAACGACAACGGTGGGTCTCAACTTTTTCCCGCATGAGCAGGTGGTGTTGAAGATGGATTACGCCATGACTGATCTCGATGTCGGTACGGACTACAACACCTTCAGTCTTGGACTTGGATTTATCTTCTAATGAAAATAGAACAAGGAGAACAGCAATGAAACAGCACTACAGTATGGCAACCCTTCTGGCCGTCACGCTCCTTTTCGGTCTTACCGGCTGTGAAACGCCAACCGAGCCGGAAGTGGACAACGCAACTCTGAACCAGAAGAAGATCACTTTGGGTAAGGCCTTGTTTAACGACAAGAACCTCTCTCTCAACCGAACGATGGCCTGCGCCACCTGTCACCAGACCGGCAGTGCGATGATCGATCCGAGGGGGACAGCCGCAGTGGGCGCTTCGCTTGGCGATGACGACTTCTCCCGCAGCGACCGAAATGCGCCGACGGCAGCCTACGCCAAGTTTTCGCCGAGCTTTTACTTTGACAGCGGCGAAGGGCTCTATATGGGCGGCCAGTTCCATGACGGGAGCGCGAAAGATCTCAAGGCGCAGGCGAAAGGTCCTTTCCTCAATCCGGTCGAGATGATGATGCCGAGTGCCAGCGCCGTGATCGACCGTATTAAAGAGAACAACGAAACCGTTGCGGCGCTTAAGAGTATCTACGGCGACACCGTTTTCGACGACGATGACAAGGCCTATGATGCCGTTGCCGACAGCATCGCCCTCTTCGAGACAAGCGACGTTTTCTCGCCTTTCAACTCCCGGTACGACCGCTTTTTGGCCGGTGATGAGGAGCTGACACCGCTCGAGATCGAGGGTCTTGCTCTTTTTGAGGGCAAGGCGATGTGCTCTGCCTGCCACCCGTCAACAACAGACGACGGCAGCCGCGCGCTTTTGACCGACTTCTCCTACGACAACCTGGGCGTACCGGTCAATCATGCGCTTCGTCAGGCTAACGGTCTGGGTGACGGTTACATCGACAACGGTCTTGGGGCACGTGAGGAGATCAACGACCCGGCGCTCAACGGCGCTTTTAAAGTGGCGACGCTGCGAAACATCGCGGTTACCGGGCCCTACATGCACAACGGTCTCTTTAAAGATCTTAAGACGGTCGTCCATTTCTATAACACCAGAGACACCGGCGGGATCAATCCCGAGACCAATAGCAGCTGGGAAGCCGCTGAAGTCGATGCGACCAAAAACGTCGCCGAACTCGGTGACCTCGGTCTGACCGATGCCGAAGAAGATGCGCTTGTCGCCTTTATGAAGACCTTGACCGACAAGCAGTATGAACCGCTCATACCTGCTGAGTAAAAGAGTATGGATACCTCAGTGCATCCGTTTGAAAATGCTATACTTCCAACAAAAAGAGAGACTATTTTAATGCGCTACATACTACTGACTCTGTTACTGATCACTTCACTGCAGGCGAAACTTCTAGTAAACCCGTTTGACGCGCTGCATGCAGTCTACGGCAAAGATGTCCAGATTGCTAAGAAGAATGTTCTTTTGACCGTCGACAAGGCGGAGGTCGTCTATCAACAGGCGCAGATGCAAAAAGGCACCAATATCTTCCGAACCTTCACGGTGACCAAAGATGAGAAGACTATTGCCTACGCTATCCTCATCTCCCGCGTCGTCCGTACCAAAGATGCTGCTGTCCTCTACATGATCTCGCCAAAAGGCATTATTGATGCCGTCGAGGTGATCGCCTTTAACGAACCCCCGGAGTACACACCGTCAAAACTGTATGTCGAGCAGTTCAAGGGCAAGAGCTCTGCAGATACCCTGCGTGTCGGAAAAGATGTTCCGACAGTCACCGGAGCTACGATGGGCGCACGCAATGTCACCGACGGTGCACGTCTTGCCCTCGCTGTCTTCGACATGCTTTTCAAAGAGAAATAGATGAGATTCACCCTGGTCAAAGACATTAAGAACGACACACTGATGCGCCCTCTTCTAGGAGGTCTGCTGCTTTTTATACTGCTGTTCGTCTCTGCCGACATCCTGCTCAAAAGCGACCACATCGGTCTGACGGAGAGCAAACTCACCCAAACCCTTTTTGGGAACGAAGAGGAGTACATCGAAGCGGTAAACGAACACTTTCTGCTCGAGCTTATACACAGCGATATCTTTTTTATGATGATGACCCTACTCACCCTCAGCGCAGTCTACGCCCGCCTCTGCCAAAACAGAAGCCTGCGCATCATCAACATTAACGTCACCATGATTGCAGCACTGTTGACGATCATCCTGCTCCCCTCGGCCTATTACGTTTCAGCGCACTTTGTACTGCCGTACATTGTCGTATTCTATATCTGGCATATCATGGCGTTTATGATGACCCTTGCCTCTCTGTTCTACCTCTTTATCCCGCAGAAAAGCGACCTGAACTGATGCACCAGAGCTACCGTTACGCCATCGCCTACTTTCTCCTTTTCGGCACGCTGCTGCTTGCCAGCGGCGCAGTGCTCTTTTTCAGCAAGATCGGCTTCTCCTACGAGGCCGTACAGAGCTACTATCTCGGCAGTAAAGCCCTCTTCAGCACCCCAAAAAGCAGCTACGGTCTCCTCGAAGTCGCCCTTCCCCATATCGGTTCAATGGGCCTCTTCATCATGGTCACCGCCCACTTCCTACTCTTCGCCTCCAAAGAGCGAAAACGCCAAGCCGTCAAACCGGCAATCGCCCTCTTCGTCGTCGCCCTGCTCGACATCTTCAGCGGGTTTCTCATCGTCGAAGGGTGGAGCTTTTTTATCTGGGTCAAACTGGCAGCCTTCGCCCTGCTTCAGCTCTTAGGCTTCTACCTGCTCTGGCTGCTTTTTAGCGCTATTTGGCAAGGGGTGGCGGTAAAATAACCTCGATAAAAATTTATCTATTCTAAAAATAAACAATCATTTTATTTGTTATTAAATATCGCTCTACAGAAAGAAAGTGCTACTATGTTCGTTGAATAAATAGTTAGAACTCAAAATAAAGGGAAATTTATGCGAACAAAAGAACATTATGAAATCAGCAGAAACCTCCACAAAGCAGAAGGAAATCTTGCATACATACTTGATGTATTCGGTGATGAAATAGCACAAAGAGAAGGATACAAAGAAGTAGATGGGATGGATGCTATTCATTTTTATATAGTTAACAAATTCAAATGGTTGCCATCAGTAGTCAAAGCTATGAGTTCTCAAGACCTCCGCTTCATTTTGTCCGAAGAAATGTCTGGTTGGACAACACCAGAAGATGCACGTTAAAAATATATTGCAGGTTCTAACAAACCAAAGGAGAGCAATTAAAAAGCCGCCTACGGGTTTTTGATTGCTCATTTTAAACGTTAAGCATCAAAGACACAATGGACTTTATTACATGAATAAATGGTTTCTACAATACAAATATTTATTGCTTGACACGCTTTGGAACAATAAAGGACTGGTAGTGCCGCTTGGTACCACCATAGGTAGTTCGATTTGGTTCTTGATCGAACCGGGACCAGAACCTATTGTACTAATAGTTACTTCTGTACTAGCTGCACTTGTTTTTGCGAAAGAAGGCAAAGACCAATGGCATTCCTCGACACAAGGGCATATGTACGAAATTGTAACTCGATCAGATACTCTTTCAAGATCGGAAAGAAATACAGCCGCAAAACAATTTTTAGAAGAATTAGAGTTTTACTATAAATATCAATTTGTTCCAGGTGCCGGAGACGGCCCAAATCATTTGGTTGTTGATACGATAATTAACAATGAGAATGAATTTATTGAGAAGACTAGAAAAGCATTCTACGTTTACTTTATAAATAAAGATGGAAAAACTATTTATGAAAAAGAATACTGATGCTGAACAAATC
>JAQIBF010000126.1 GCA_027859195.1 Helicobacteraceae bacterium | reverse complement strand
CGCAGCAGGGTAAAGCCGTGTCAATTGTGTCAGATCAATTATTTGGCCTTGGGCTTCATATATCATATTTTTCATAGTTTATAACTCCAATTCAGGCGATATTTTAGCATTATTATCTGCCATATCGGTAATTGAGAACCGCTTTCTTATCCAGATAAAGTAGAAGGCACCAACGATAAACGCACTGCCCAATAGCATCGTGATAGCAGCAAGGGTAAGTCCAACTTCAGCAAGGTAGCCTATGGCAATTGAGATCAGGGCAACGGTCAATAGAAAGACCATGTCATTGTACGCGACAATACGTCCATAGTACTCTTTAGCGGTATGATGCTGTAAAAGTGTATAGGTATAAGACCAGAGTGTTGTCGTCGAAAACCCTACAAAGATGGAGACAAACAGAGAGAGGTAGAAATCTTCTATCACTAAAGCCCAGATAATGATACTTAATGCTTGATAGAGAAAAAGGTAAGGCAGTGTTTTAGTGTTAACCCATTTACCGATAACAATCGGTCCAAAGACCAATCCGACTGCCCGAAGCGAATGCATCAGTCCAAGGCCAAGGGCTACCGCAACGACTTGTGTGTAGTACTGTTTGACCATCAACGCCACCAAGGCATCAAATGTGGTAAATCCGACAAAAGCATGAAGCAGGATAAGATGTTTTATATGCGGTTCATTTTTAAAATAGACAAAACTCTCTTTAAACATTGTACCAAACCCTACAATAGCCTTTTCCTCCGGCAACGGAAAGATGAGTGTTTTCAACAGCATCAACGCAATACTAAAGAGCAGTGCATCGAGAAAAAATGCCGTTTTAACACCGACAAGATAGACAACAAAACCACTGACAGCCATACCAAAGGTATACGAAAACGACCAGATCACAGAGTGTATCTCATTGGCCAATTTCAATTTCTCACCATCCAATATTCGCGGCAGAAGCGACATCTCCAAGGTAAAGTAAAAACTTGATGCCCCCATACGTATAAAGACAAGGATAAAGAGCAGCCACAATAGTCCGCTGTTATCGATCAGCATAAAAGGCAAGGTCGCAAAGATCTCGATCACCATCAGTGTCATCATCAGCTGTTTAGGTGCGACCTTGTCAATAAGAACACCGCTGAAAGGGGCTTGTAATACACCTGGTAAAAAGTGCATGGCCGCTGTCATTGCAATAATAAACGGTGACACTTCCATATGGATCAGCAGTGTATAGATAGCTACGTTTGAAAACCAGGCACCAAAATAGGCTATAAGCTGAACTAAAGAGAGACGTCTCAGTAGTGGTTCTGCTCTTAAAAGTGTGATATATTGATTCATAGGTGGAAGCTTAGCCAAGATACATTAAGGCTCCTCTAAAAACCAATGTAGATTAAAGGGGTATCCCTAAATTGTTTTTTACCTTATTTAAGATAAAATCGCACAATTGATTTACTATATTCTATGAAGGTCGTTTAATGAAAAAAGAAGTTAAAAAAGTTGTACTCGCCTACTCTGGCGGACTAGACACCAGTGTTATTTTAAAATGGCTGCAAGATGAATATAAATGTGAAGTCGTCACATTTACAGCCGACCTAGGTCAAGGTGAAGAGCTAGAGCCCGCACGTATTAAAGCACTTGAATTTGGTATCAAACCAGAGAATATCTTCATTGACGACCTTCGTGAAGAATTTGTAAAAGATTATGTTTTTCCTATGTTTCGTGCCAACACGATCTATGAAGGCGAGTACCTGCTTGGAACCTCTATCGCCCGTCCTTTGATCGCTAAGCGTCAAGCTGAGATCGCCAAGCTCACCGGTGCAGATGGTGTTAGTCATGGTGCGACCGGTAAAGGTAATGACCAGGTCCGTTTTGAGATGGGATATTTAGGCCAAGACTCAACACTGACCATTATTGCACCATGGAGAGAGTGGGATCTTAACTCACGAGAGAAACTGCTTGCATATGCAGCAGAACATGGTATTCAGATCGAGAAAAAAGGTAAAAAATCACCTTATTCTATGGACGCCAATCTTCTCCATATCTCTTACGAAGGCGGTATCTTGGAAGATCCTAATGCTGAACCAGAAGAGAGTATGTGGCTATGGTCAAACTCACCTGAAAATGCACCCGACAAGGCTGAATACCTTGAGGTTGGTTATAAACACGGCGACCCGGTTTCACTAAACGGGCAAGAACTTTCACCCGCAACACTGTTAAAAACACTTAATGAGATCGGCGGCAAGCACGGTATCGGCCGTGTTGACATCGTCGAAAACCGTTTTGTCGGAATGAAAGCACGCGGCTGCTATGAGACACCGGGCGGGACAATCATGCTTAAAGCACACCGTGCTATCGAATCAATCACACTTGACCGTGAAGCAACGCATCTTAAAGATGAGCTGATGCCACGTTACGCAAAACTGATCTACAACGGCTTCTGGTTCTCACCTGAACGTGAGATGTTGCAAGCCGCTATTGACAACTCACAAGAGTATGTGAACGGTACTGTTCGTCTTAAACTTTATAAAGGCAGTATCATGGTTGTTGGACGTTCTTCTGAAGATTCTCTTTTCAACCCTGAATACTCTACTTTTGAAGAAGATGAAGTCTACAACCAAAAAGATGCAGAGGGCTTTATCAAGCTGAATGCTCTTCGTTTTATTATCGCAGGTAAAGCACGTAACAAATAACAGACCAACTCCCAGTATATACTGGGTTTTACACCACAATGTTCAACTTCTTTTTCTTAATAAGTATTAGTATTTTTAATTCTCGATTTACAATTAAAAAGATATGATTTCTCAATAAAACTTCTAAAGGCTTATTATGAGTACCGTTAAAATCGATCCTGAATCACAAGAGTTTAAAGAGACGCTCGAAAAGACAATCCGTTTCACGGACAAAGTTGTATCACAGTTCGGCTGGGCATATAACCCTGATATGGAGATCAATCAAGGCATCCAATTTGGTTTGACACGTAACAAATTGATGCATGGTAAGCGGTATTGCCCATGTTTCTTTGTAACCGGCGAAGCGGATGATCGTATCTGTCCATGTCCTCCGGCTATTGAAAAAGAGATACCTGAAGATGGTGTCTGTCACTGTCAGATCTTCTGTACGCCGGAATATGCTGCTGCGCAAGCACAAGGCGAGATCATTGAAGAGGTCGTACACCAGCATTCACGTGGTCTAAGCAAAGAGGAGTGTACTGTTCTTCTCAACAAAGATGAGCTTGACGGTGATGAGATCATTGCCCTGCTTGAAGCTCGCGACCTTGGAATGGTTGACTTTAAACTTGTTGATGTACGTGAGCCTATGGAGTGGCAGATGGGTCACATCAAAGGCGCCGACATCATCATGCCTACCAGCAACTTTTTTCAAGCCTTGGAAGATGCAGAACTGTCAAAAGATGAAAATATCATCGTCTATTGTCATGTCGGCAGCCGCAGCGCGCATTGTGCACGTATTTTAGGTGATATGGGTTATAAAAAGATTGGTAATCTAACCTATGGTATCGTCTCATATCCGGGTGAAAAAGAGAGATAACCAATCTCTTTTTTTGCAGCAGAGAGAAAAATTCTCTACTGCTTTAACTGCTGGCTATGCTAATTATTCAATTCTACTACAGTACCCTCTACATTTTGTAAAACACACTCTCCTAAACCCTTGTCATCCAGATATTATCTGCTTTTTTACCTTCACACGCTATAATTAGAAAAATAAAGTTTAGGAATATTTATGAAAGTACTATTGATCAAAGATGTTAAAGGCTTAGGTAAAGAGGGTGAAGTTAAAGAGGTTAAAGATGGTTACGGTCAAAACTTTTTAGTCGGAAAAGGTCTTGCGAAAGTGGCTACCAATGAGGTCCTTAAAAAACATGCATCAGTCGAACGTAAACATGCAGAAAATAAAGCCACAGAGATCGAAGAGCTGAAAGCACTTACTGTAAAACTTGACA
>JAQIBF010000018.1 GCA_027859195.1 Helicobacteraceae bacterium | reverse complement strand
GAGTAGTAGTCTTTGATTCCCGCAACGATCTGACGATGTTCATCTTCACCGATGTCAACTTGAAGTTTTAGTAGTTTCTTGCTTTTAGGCACTTCTTCTGCTTCAACAATAGTACCGATCTTAAGTGTGGTATTGAAAAATTCATCAAAAGTGATCAGCCCGACACTCTCTTCTTTAGAGGCTTCGGTTTTTTTGTTCTCTTTGGCTTTTGTCACCTCTTTAGGTCTCTCTTGCTCTATCATCGCTTTAGGTGCTTCTTCCATCAATGGCATATCTACACGAGGAAAAAGAGGTCCGACAGGCTTGATCGTAAAGGTCTCAAGCAGTTTTTTCTCTTTTAACAGACCTGTATAGCTCTCTGTATTGATCTCAAAACCAAGTGTATCAGCAATCGTGTCGGTTGTCGTCGGCATAAAAGGATGTAAAAGAATTGATGCTTTTGCCAACACATTGGCTACCAGCGCAACGGTTGCCAAAGCTTCGTCATTTTTGCGGTCTTTGATCTTCACCCATGGAGCGTGTGCTTCAATGGCTCGATTACCGATAGTAAAGACCTTCCAAAGCTCTTCTAAAAAGCGGTGTGTCTGGACTTCGTCAAGATATCCTTCCACATTGTCCAAGATCGCATACATCTCTTCAAGTTCAGCACTGTGGAACTTCTCTACATCAACAGAATCTATGACAAAGTCACTGTACTTGCCGCTCATACCGATAATACGGTTGAGAAGGTTACCGAGATCATTACTCAGGTCAGAGTTGATACGGTCGATGAAGGCGCGTTGTGAGAAGTCACCGTCTTGTCCAAACGGTACTTCGCGCATCATAAAGTAACGAAGGTTTTCAACACCATAGAGATCGGAGACCTCTTTAGGAGAGACAACGTTGCCTTTTGACTTCGACATTTTCTCCCCGTCACGTGTCCACCAACCGTGTGCAGCGATGTGTTTTGGAAGAGGGAGCTCCAGGCTCATCAAAAATGCCGGCCAGTAGATCGCATGAAAACGCAAAATATCTTTACCGACAACCTGCATATGCGCAGGCCAAAGGTCCATTTTGGAGTCGTCACGACCATATCCGAGTGCCGTTATATAGTTCATAAGAGCATCCAGCCAGACATACATGACATGTTTGTCATCGTTAAGCTCTTTTGGAAGAGGGACACCCCAGCTAAATGAGGTACGGGTAACAGAGAGGTCGTGCAATCCGCCTTTTACAAAGTTGATGACTTCATTTCGGCGGGACTTTGGCAAGATAAAGTCTTGATGTGCCTCGTAGTAGTCCAGTAGTTTCTGCTCATAGTTTGAAAGTTTGAAAAAGTAGCTCTCCTCTTTCACCGTGTTCGTTGTGCGTCCACAGTCAGGACAGAACTCACCATCGATCAACTGAGATTCAGGAAAGAAGGTCTCACAACTGACACAGTAGTTGCCTTCATACTCCCCTTTGTAGATGTCGCCCTTGTCAAACATCTTTTTAAACGCATGTTGAACACCTATTTTGTGCTCTTCATCTGTTGTACGAATAAACTGATCGTAAGAGATCCCGAACTCATCCCACAGGTTTTTAAAACTTACAGAGATCTCATCAGCAAACTGCTGCGTCGGTTTACCCGCTTTAAGTGCAGACTCTTCGATCTTTTGACCATGTTCATCAGTACCCGTTAAAAAGTATGTCGTCTCGCCTCTAAGACGTGAATAACGTGCCAACATATCAGTAATGAAAGTTGTATAGGCGTGGCCGATGTGCGCTTCACCGTTAACGTAGTAGATCGGGGTTGTGTAATAGTTGCTCATAAATTCTCTCTGTATTAAAATTCAAATCCGCCAGTCTCGCCTTTTGACATGGAGTCATAAACGGCTTGAACATAGGCTCTACGGGTTTCACAGCCGATGTAATGTTCACATAGGCTACAGCTTTTTAGTTGTTTCTCTTCTTGACATTTTTTGAGCTTAAGAATCTCTTCTTCCAGACGCTCTTCAAAGACGCTATTGTCTTGCATAGACATCTTTAACTCTTGCTATCTCATATTTGGAACCAAAAAAACATGGTGTTGTGTCATGAATGTATTTTGCGTCCACAGTCAACAGATCGTTTTTACCATCTGTCTGGTCACCACCGGCCATAGTAAAGATAAAGGCAAACGGAAGCGCTTCGTACAGCATACGCAGTTTACCGTCGGGCTTATCTGACGTACCTGGATAAGAGAAGAGTCCACCGCCTTTAAGAAGGATCTGATGAAGGTCAGGGACCATACCGCCAGAGTACCGAAGACGGTAACCCTCTTGAAAAAGACCGTCTATCATCTCTTTATGATACGCTGCCCAGTTCTGTTGCGTTCCGCCCGGCGCAGTAAGTTTGCCTTTTTCATCAAGTGTAATGTTTTTGACAAATTCAAATTCACCGTTTTGAAGCAGATAGAATTTCACAACACCTTCGTAAGCGAAGACAAGCTCGGTACGCGGTCCATAGACAACGTAACATGCAGCTACAAGGTCTTTGACATCAAACGAACCATCGTAGATACCGAAGATAGAACCGACACTCAAGTTGACGTCAATAAGAGATGAACCGTCCAGAGGATCAAAAGCTACAAAATATTGTGACGCTGTATTCATCACCACTTTATGCGCTTGTTCTTCACTCACAATAGTATTGATCGTGGCTGCCTTGGAAAATTCCTCTTCACAGACAAGGTCACATTTAATGTCAAGCTGCAGCTGTGTGTCACCCGTAGCATTTTGCTGCTGTGAATAGCCGATATCTTTTGTATCTATCTCTTCTCTTATACGGATCGCCGCACGTTCAATTGCATTTAAAATCTCTTTCATCTACACAGCCTTTGCATTATTTAAGATCCACGTTATTACGTCATCTTCATTGTTTAGATCTAACACGCTCACATCTTCAGGAAGTATGTACGACGCCGGATCGATACTCTCATCGATTGCCAAGGCATCCATATAAGGGAAATACTCTTCATCGATCTTATCACGAAAGATACTGATACGCGGAAGAGGGAGGTGCTTAAGTCCCTCTACCAGAACGATGTCGACTTCACCGAACATATCTACGATCTCTTCAAACTCTTGATGCCTGTTTGAGAAGTAGGCCGTTTGGTTAGGTGATGTCACAACCACCTTGGCACCGGTATCTGAGAACTTATAACTGTCTTTACCCGGTGTGTCAAAACGTGCCTTGTCTTTTGGGTCATGCTTGATGATCGCAACTTCCATGTTGTGCTCATGAATAAGCTTTCTGGCCACTTTTAATATGAGTGTCGTCTTACCGCTGTTTGAAGGACCGGTAAAAGCAACTGCTAGACGTTTTTTCAAAATATTTTCCATCTGTAAAATTTAAAAGATTATAGGCAAAAGTCAGTAAAAGTCTGTTTAATAGCCTTTTAAACCCTTAGTATAGGGAGTTTCATGGTGAATTGGTTATACTTTTATTATCACAATATATAGGTATTTATTTGAGACAATTCATTATTCTTTTTGCCATACCGTTTGCACTCTTTAGTGGATGCAGCAGCCAATTCGACCGTTATGCACTCTCATCAGAAAATGAAAAAGCAACAACCAGTTATAAAAGCGTTCGTCTACTAAACAGTGACAACAAAAGCAAGACTCTTCTTTCAACCATTTTTCTTAACGATGTATATCCAACGTACACAGATGGACTCGCCCATTTCGTGGTCTCTTTTTACAACCCTGAGCACGATAATACTCTCTATTTCAGCAAAAAGAAAGCACCTAGTGCGCAAGACTATGTTCTATTATTAAACGGTAAAGATGCAATAATATCTGAGGAGTTGGACAGTGACAACCTGTTAGTGGGGCTGATGCCTATCCGCAGCAGCTGGAACCGTTACTATTATGTTCGTTACAAACTTCCTAACGAGACGCCTGTTTTGGGGCTCGAAATCGATCACACTGTGCAGGCTGTAATAACGTATCAAAAAGCTCAAGAATAGAGACCTTCTCGCCTAAGATCTTTTTATAGATCACATAATTACTCAACACCTTTTTACCATATTCACGACTCTCAGAGTTTGCCATCATCTCCATACTTATAAACGGTTCATACTTTCCGTTGGTAAAACAGTTTTCTTGCGTAATATAGCGTTTTGTGAAGCCCATGCCGCCATTGTAGGCATAGGCCATTAGAACAGGGTGATAAAGGCTTTTTTTCATCCATGTAATATGTTTTTTGGCGTAAGCGATATTTTTCTCTGGGTCAAACATCTCTTCAAAAGAGTGCCGTTTCTCTTTAAACCCTTTGTCTAGCGCCTTTACCAGAAAGGGCATCATCTGCATAAGACCCAAGGCGTATGAACGAGAGAGGGCTGCAGGGATAAAACGGCTCTCTTGACGCATCAAAGCATAATAGATCGCCTTATCATCATTGGAAAGATCTTGCATATATTCATCATAAGGCATGATGTACCCCATCTCTTTATAACCTGTTGCTTTTTCATAGATGAACGAGTGAAGCGGCAGCATCTCTTTATTAGCATACTTGTCCGCCAGTTGTTGTAGCTCTTTTTTAGGGGTCTCTTTGATCTCAGTAAGCAGATCATTCCAGACAAAAGGATCTGTCAAGTCAGCTTTTGTTGTGTTGCTTTCAACCGTTGGCAAGCTGGTGTAGAAGTTCGTTACGTCAATATCCAGCTTCTCTTTAGCGTAGAGTGAATACATGTTGATATCAATACTTTCACCTAGATGCTGCAGTATTTGTTTATCATTCGTGATGAGATACTGCCAAAACAGGGCTTTGTCCTTATCCGAACGATAATAAGCAAGTTCATATACGCGTTTGAGATGCGCCAAGGCATTATCATTTTTCTCATGTTCGATCGCATTCATGGCGAGATAAAAATGTGTTTCAGCATTTAACTTGCTAGTAGCATCAACCTTTAAAAGTTCTTTTTGAAGATTGGAAAAACGACTGTCCGTTACAACCAAAATCACAAAACGATGAAAACCCCAATGTTTTTGAAGTCCTTCTAAGTAAGATGAGGGAAGAGGTCTGTCAAGGTGCTCTTCTCTAAACTTTGTACCCGCACTCAAAAAGAGATACATAAAGGTTGATGGCTTGTACTGCTTTAGGTCGGTAATATGTTTTGTCTGGAAGAGATCATTCATCATCTCGATCCAGGTATTGGTTGTCTCATTGCCCAGCAGCCTTGCCAGACGGTTTCGATCAGCTTCCTCGATCACTGACGCTTGATAGGGAGAGAATGCCATTTTGACACAAGAGATGTCATTACTCATAATCAGATCTTTACTCTTTAGTGACAGACAGTCTGCTGTATAGATCACCTCTTCACGATCAGACCTTTTGGCATAGGCTTTAAACAGTCGTGTATTGACATCCAGGTACTGATAAAAAGCCGCATCGGCCTGTGTCGGTGTTATGTCTTGGTGTAAAAATCGCCAGATCATAAAGTTTTTGGCCCGAGATGCCGGCTTTGAATTAATATCTTCGAGTGTCACCTCCGCAAATAGCGAAAGAGTGAGCAGTAAAAGAAGAAGAGGTCGCATTAGAATGAAGCAGCTACTGAATTAATAAGTGTGACCAAAAGAATATCGATCACCTGCAGACCGATAATAATGATCAACGGCGCAAGATCAATACCATTGAATGTGGTTGGCATCAGGCGTCTTACAAGATGGTATGCCGGTGTTGTGATGCGTGTTAAAAACTGCACGATCGGATTATAAGGGTCGGGACGCACCCATGAAAGAAGGGCTGCAATGATAATGACCCAGATATAGATCGTCAACAGAGAGTGGAGGATGCCGCCAATGCCGACAAAGATATTAGCTAATGCACTCATTTGACGATCTCGCCTAGGAAGTCTTTAAGATAGACATACAGGTCAGCAACTTCAGGACCATTGCCTGACCCCGTTAGGAGTAATCGCAATGGTTTGAAAAAGTTTTTGCCTTTAAGACCACTCTCTTTCATGATGTGATTTTTAAAGTCATCGAACGTTTCAAAGTAGGGTGCTGCAATAATCACATGACGCATCACCTCTGCCTGTTCTGCAAACTCTTCAGGAATCTCTTTTGGTGCGAAGAGGGCTTCGATCTTGGGACGAAGCTCTTTAAGTGTACGGGCTTCATCAAGATAGATCTTGGCGATTTGGCCGATCGCTTCATCAGCAAAACCGACATAACGAGAGAGCTCTTTGGCATCCAGGTTACGATGGTGCTGGCCATTGATAAACTTCAATTTATCGATGTCAAAACGGGCAGGGGACTTTGAGATATTGTCAAGTGAAAACCATTCTAAGGCGTCCGCTAGTGTAAAGATCTCTTCTGGCGTTTTGTTACCGATGTGGATCAGGTAGTTGATAATTGCAGAAGGAAGGAAGCCCTCTTCAAGAAGCCATTTGACGGATGAAGCATCATCGCGCTTACTCATCTTTTTACCTTCATTGTTTAAGATGATCGGCAGGTGCGCATACTCCATTGTCTTATCGTAGCCAAGCGCATCACGTACGGCTATCTGTTTTGGAGTATTACTCATATGGTCTTCTCCGCGAATAACCAGAGAGATGTCACTTAACATGTCATCGACAGCGCAGGCAAAGTTATAGGTAGGGAATTTTTCTGCACGCATAATGATAAAAGAGTCTATATCATCCGGTGCAAAACTGATCTCACCTTTAATAAGGTCTTGTGCAACAACAGCCTCATCAGGACGACGAAGACGAACAGTAAATGGATTTTCATTGTCGATCGTCTGGTCAGCCGTCAGGTGAGTACAGATATCATCGTAGCGGAAAGGTTTATGGGTTTTTTTAGCGACTTCGCGCTTGACCTCAAGCTCTGCAGGCGTACAAAAACAGTTGAATGCTTTTTTGTCTTGCAGCAGTTGTATTGCCATCATGCGGTGGTAACGCAAGTTCTCGCTCTGATGTATAACATTCGTGTATTCGATACCGAAGAGACCTAAAATATCAAGGATCTCTTTATCTTTTCCTTCAATATTACGCTCTTTGTCCGTATCTTCGATACGAACGATCAACTCTTCTCCACGCTGCTTTGCAACGATGTAGTTAAACAATGCAACACGTAGGTTGCCGATATGCATATCACCGGTTGGACTTGGGGCAAAACGTAACATAAAATATCCTGATTATTTTCTATTTAGGGCACCTCTAAAAGCCCTAGTTGACTTCAGCGATAGAGAGAAGTTCACAATCAAGGCGGCCCTTTGAAGCCCTAGCCATAGCTAAGGCGAAAAGGGGCAACGCGGAGTGTGGATTTCTCTCTATCGCCCTTCGGGAGGGATAAAGAGAGCGATCTTGCACAGAATTTTCTATCCTCATAGCTACAGCTATGACTCAAGAAAAATTCTGCACAAGCTCATCTCTCTTTCTTC
>JAQIBF010000131.1 GCA_027859195.1 Helicobacteraceae bacterium | reverse complement strand
GTTTGTAAGTACAGTGTTTATGGGGTTTCTGAAGAAGTGGCTCCGGATACTGGATTCGAACCAGTGACCAAGTGATTAACAGTCACCTACTCTACCGCTGAGCTAATCCGGAATATTTGAAAAGAAGTCTCGATTCAAGTGGTGGACAGTGAGAGATTCGAACTCTCGGAAGGGTTACCCCTTCGCATCCTTAGCAGGGATGTGGTTTCAGCCAACTCACCCAACTATCCATGTCTCTTGAAAAGAGAACGTGATTATACTCAGGAGGTTCTAATATGAACCTTAAGGTGCGTGGAAATTACAGTTTTTCGATAATTTTTTCAACAACAGCTGCCGGATCTTCTGATTTATAGATCGGTCGACCGACAACAATGAAGTCAACGTGCTCTTTCTGCGCCAGTTCAACAGTTGCGACACGCTGCTGATCACCGGCATCTTCACCAAAAGGACGTATGCCCGGCGTCAGCGTTAAAAATTCATTTGATGTAATCAATTTGATCGAAGCACTCTCAAAAGCAGAACAGACCACCCCGTCAAGTCCTGCTTCATAACTGTCTTTAGCAAACTGGTCTGCTTTGGCAGCGATCTTCTCGCTATAAACACTTTTAAACTCATCTTCATCAAAAGAGGTCAACGCCGTTACTGCTAAGACTAGAGGTCGTTGTTCATACTTCTTTAAACGTTCCATAACAGTCTGCATCGCTATCTTACCCGCTGAAGCATGTACATTGAACATGTCAACACCCAGCCCCATAATCGACTCTGCTGCATCGGCCATAGTGTTAGGAATGTCATAAAGTTTAAGGTCTAGAAAGATCTTGCACTCCGGATTGATCTCTTTAAGTGCTTTAATAAATGGCTCTCCGTCACGAATGTACGCACGTAGACCTACTTTCAACCACACAGGATAGCTTTTAATTGTATTGACCAGAGCAAGATTTTCTTCCATAGTCGGAAGATCGAGTGCGACGCAGAGTTCCATAGAGAGCCTTTATAAATGATAATGCAAGTATAAAGCAATGTATCTATAAAAGTGATGAAAGCGCATGAACTCCGTAATGCTGTTAACAATACAATTAACACCGTATTTAGTTAAGTGGGACTATCCTTCTCTTTATAAAACCACTTATTTAAGGATCAGAAATGGCGACCAAAACAGAATTATTAGGAAAACTTGACAGCACAATTATTGAGCGTATCTCAACATATGATACGCATCCGGAGAGTGATGACCTCTTCTCCCTTTTTGCTGATATTGTCTATAAAGATGACACAGAAGCATTTAATGCATTGATAGCAGCCGGTGCAGATGTCAATATACAGAACAAATATGGTGAGACTTTATTGCATATCAGTATCCGTCGTGACCGTCGTAAAATGGTGATGACCCTGCTCGACAACGGTGCTGACATGAACCGTGCCGATGCACCGGGCTGGACACCGTTGATGGAGTGTGTCATGGACGACATGCCGGAACTCTGCGCCCTGCTCATTGAACGCGGTGCGGACAAAAGTATTGCAAACCTTAGAGGGGCCACTGCGAGTATGTTGGTACAAAAGTTTGGACGCCAAAGCATGATGAGTATGTTTTAAAAGATTTTGATTTTTGATTTTTGAAAAGATGGCAAAGCTCATCTTAACCCCATCTGAACGCTAAAAAGTTTCAGATTTGGTGTAGATTGTGCCGGATGTGAATCCGAAGACGCACTAATGTGCGTTGAGAGGTGAACTCCGGTGCAAGATGCCCCGAAGCTGGAACTTTTTACTTGCAGGTTCCGTTTTTTACGCAACTCTCAATCTGACTGACAACTCCCGGATCTTCCAAAGTCGAAGTATCTTGAGTGATCGCTTCGCCTTTGGCAATAGCACGTAAGATACGACGCATGATCTTGCCTGAACGTGTTTTAGGAAGTCCCGGTACAAAAACGATGTCATCACAAAGTGCGATGTTACCGATCTCTTTTTTGATGATATTATTGATCGCTTGCATCGTATCAACCAACTCACCAAGGTTCTCCTCGTTTTTAAGTACAACGTAGGCGAAGATCCCCTCACCTTTGATCTCATGCGGTTTACCAACAACGGCTACTTCAGCAACATCAGACGATTTTTTGATCGCTGCTTCGACTTCAGCTGTTCCCATACGGTGGCCAGAGACATTGATAACATCGTCTGTACGACCGGTGATCGTAATATAACCGTCTTCATCCATAATAGCGCCATCGCCTGAGAAGTAAACAGGTTTTCCATCTTTTACGACGTCACCAAAATACGATTTCACATAACGTTCTTTGTCTCCCCACACATTGCGGATCTGTGAAGGCCAAGGACGAGTAATACATAAAAGTCCCTGCTCACCCGGTGCAGTTTTGTTTCCAAGATCATCCACAACCTCCGCCATAATACCCGGAAGCGGGAATGTAGCACATGCCGGTTTGATCGGTGTTGCACCCGGTAGAGGTGAGACAACATGACCACCTGTCTCTGTCTGCCAGTAGGTATCGACGATAGCACATTTTGAGTTACCTACTGCTTCATAGTACCATTTCCATGCCGGAGGATCGATAGGTTCGCCAACGGTTCCAAGGACTTTTAAAGATGAAAGGTCATATTTAGACGGCTCTTCTTCACCCATTTTGTGGAGTACACGGATCGCTGTCGGGGCCGTGTAGAACTGGTTGATCTTGTGTTCTTCAACCATTTTCCATGGACGTCCTGCATCCGGATACGTTGGAACACCTTCGAACATAATGGTTGTTGCACCCATAGCAAGCGGACCATAAACGATGTAGGTATGCCCTGTTATCCAGCCGATATCCGCTGTACACCAGTATGTGTCATTCTCTTTTACGTCAAAGACCCATTCCATCGTCATCTGAGCCCAAAGGATATAACCGGCAGTGTTGTGCTGTACCCCTTTTGGTTTACCTGTCGAACCTGATGTATAGAGCAGGAAAAGTGGGTCTTCAGAATCCATCGGTTCTGCGTCACAGTAGTGTGATTCGTTATCGATAAGTTCATTGTATGAGTAGTCACGTCCAGCTACCCAAGTGATATCTTCATGGTTACGTTCAACAACCAACACTTTTTCAACAGGGGTATTACCTTCTAATGCCGCGTCGACAACAGGTTTAAGAAGGTACGGCTTGCCTTTACGGTATGCACCGTCAGCAGTAATGACCACTTTTGCATCAGCATCTTCGATACGGTCTTTAAGTGCTTCAGAAGAGAAACCGCCAAAAACAATAGAGTGAATAGCCCCTAAACGTGCACAAGCTAGCATTGCATAGGCAGCTTCCGGGATCATTGGCATATAGATGACAACACGGTCACCTTTTTTAACACCAAACTTAGTCTTAAGAAGATTTGCCATACGGTTAACACTTTGAGAAAGGGACAGGTACGTGATGTACTGCTTGTCGCCGCGGTCACCCTCAAAGATGATAGCCGTTTTATTTTTACGCTCTGTTAAATGACGGTCTACACACTGCACTGAGGCATTAAGTTTTCCACCGTCAAACCATTTGACAAAAGGCGCTTCACTCTCGTCTAAAACAGTGTGGTACGGCTCCATCCAATTAATCTTCTCTTTGGCAAAATGATCCCAAAAACCTTCATAATCCTCTGTGGCGAAATCTTGAAGATCTTGGTATTCGCACATGTTTTTAATACGTGCCTCTTTGGCAAACGCTTTGTTGGGTTGAAAAATCGGTTTTACTTCACTCATTGTGACTCCTTAGTGTTTTAGAACGTGGGTTCTGGATAAAAGACTGGTCTGAAAAGTCTCTTGTCCACAACTCACTTTAATCGGCGTGTATTCATCAGTTTTATATAGACCATAGCCGTCATAATAGCGTCATTCACAGCGTTGTGTTGACCCATATTTGGAATGTCAAGGTCGTGTAATATTGTATCAAACCGTAAGTCTATATTTCCTTGTGGGATCAACTCGATTTTTTTATCATAATAGATTGCCGAGACCTCAGTTTTCTTGTTTGGCAACGTTACACCAAGCCATGGCTTGACGTATTTATTGATCATGGCAATATCAAACTCAAGATAATAGCCTACCAATGGTCTTGAACCTATAAATTTTAAAAATTTCTCAATCGCTTCAAGTGGGTCTAAGGCATCCGCCAGATCGCATGGACGGATATGGTGGATTTCGATGCTCTTTTTAGAGATCTCTTTCGATGGTTTTAAAAAAAGTTCAAACGTTTTGGAGGTCACTATAGTGTTCCCTTTTACGAGCACAGCACCGATTGAGAGCACTTCATCTTTCTTCGGATTAAGACCGGATGTCTCCGTGTCATAAACAACGACTTCATCACCATCATACTCATCAAACAAGAATGCATAGTTCTCATCTTTCAAATGTTTTCGGTTCCATTTTTTTTTGAAGCGGTTAAACACTTACGTCACCATATTCAGATGGAAATGATAGGTCAGAAACTTCTTAAACATATTGACCACTTTAAAACTGTCTTTCAAAAGGTCACGCTCCATCTTGTCCAGTTTTGAGGGGTTGATAAAGTTAGCATGTTCCAGTTTACTTGGATGACGCAGCATAGCCTTAAGACGAACGCCGGACAAGGTGTCAAACGCTTCGATAAGCTCCGTCGCAAACTTCTTGTCAAACAGACCAAGATTGTTCAGCTCTTTGATCCGAGAGATCGTATTGGTCTTTGTAATGTGGTGTTCCAAAGCCAAGGTTCTGATGCCGTGAACAATGGCAAAGATCCCCCCTTTTTTAAGGTCGATTTCATTGGCATGTGATTTTTCAACGATAAACCCCGAAAAGATGCTCAGCGGCGTTTCAAAACTGAGTGAAGCTTTTGCCATGTGGGCCAAAATATCTTCTCTGCCGCTAAACTGTTTTTGCAGATATGATGTCAAGTCATCCAACAGTGCCTTGTTGCCGCTGATACACTCGGCATCCAAAAAGATAGAGAGCGCCTGCAATGCATTTTCATCAAAGGTATCAACCCATCCGTCAATGCGTTTTTTAAAGGTGGTGACACTGCCGCGCCAATGGGGGTTGTTCACCATGACCTGCCCTGGACACGGCGGGAAACCTAAGGTCTGTAAGTGATCACTGAAGGCTTCCATATAGGCAGTAAATAGTTCTGCATCAGTATCATCATCGATGATAAGAGCATTGTCCTGATCGGTGCGGAGAACCTGCTCGTGACGGCCTTCCGACCCCATAACAATCAGTGCAGCTTTGTTCCTTAACTCTTTGGGAACGGTAAGCTCAAACACTTTTTCATACACTTTAGCATTGATCTCACTCACCAGCTTAGAGATATAGCGGACTTTCACCCCTTTAGCGTTCAGAGACTGTACCAGATAGAGCTGGTCATTTTGAATCGTACTTAACTCCTCGATACTTTCAGCTTTATTGATCTGCACAGCAATGAGGTGCGAATGGCTGGCGAAGTGACTTAATAGATCCAACTGTTCAAGAACGCCTACAATCACCTCATCATCCATCACAGCCACCCGTTTGATGCCATATTTGGTAAAGATCAACAGTGCGTTAAATAAAAAATCATTTTTATCAATAGTGACCAGAGGGTACGTTGCGATCGACTCTACAGACGAGCTGATCGGCATTTCACCGATCAACACTCTATCACGCAGATCCGCATCAGTAATGATGCCAAGGCTTTTGCCGCCCTGAACCAGGATAGAGGTTGCTTTCAGCTCTTTCATCTTGATAAGCGCTGTATGAATCGACTCATTGCCATCGACTAAACAGGCTTCATGCAAGAAAATATCAGAGACCCTGGCCATCATAAACGGTGTCAGATCATTTTGATGCTCACGATCTTTGAGTGATTTGTGTTTCGCAATAAAATCTTTCATAAAATAAGTGCGAAACGGTTCATAATCTTGTATGAGGTTTAAGAAGGTCTCTTTGGGAAGCAAATAGCAGATAAGATCTTCTGAAACCACAAAGTTTGATTTTACATCATTGTATATCAGAGCATTCGCATCAAAACTGTCCAGTTCACTGTAAACATTATGCAGTTCATCATCGATCAGTTCATTAACGCTGCCCTTGATAATGATGTAGAGGTGTTGTGCCTCTACACGCGGTCCGATAAGGACCGTCTCTTTTGGATAATAGGCAATATCCATTTGGGAACTCAATTGAGATATCACCCGCTGACTTAACAGTTCAAACGGGTGGATAGAGGCAAGCAGTTGCTGCTGATCTAAAATGCTCATATTAAGTTCCTTTTATCTTAACATTTAAAGAGAAAAAGGTACGGCCTTGATGAAATCATATTTCACCTTAGCATTAACCTCTTCTCACTATTGAAGCGTACGCCAGAGAGCTAGTGCTCTGATGCACCTTCAGCACCGATACCGGTCTGTGCACGTACATATTGTGCTTCAAACGCTTCGATCTCTTTGGCTGCACCATCAGATTTGTCTGTGATCGAGAAGAACCAGATACCGATAAATGAGACAGATACAGAGAACAGTGCCGGATATTTATATGGGAAGATCGCTTCTGCATTGCCAAGTATCTGTACCCACACGATCGGTCCAAGGATGACCAGCACTACTGCTGTAGCAAGACCTAAAGAACCACCGACAACAGCACCGCGTGTCGTTAACTTTTTCCAATACATAGATAGGAAAAGAATCGGGAAGTTTGCTGATGCTGCAATAGCAAATGCAAGACCGACAACAAACGCGATATTTTGGTTCTCAAAAGCGATACCCATAATAATAGCAACAATACCAAGCGCTACCGTTGCCATTCGCGAGACTTTCATCTCTGCCATTCCGTCAGCTTTACCTTTTTTGTAAACAGATGCATACAGGTCATGTGACACTGCTGAAGCACCTGCCAGAGTAAGACCTGACACAACCGCCAGGATCGTTGCAAAAGCGACTGCCGAAATGAAACCTAGGAAGAAGTCACCGCCCACTGCATGAGAAAGGTGAATTGCTGCCATATTATTTCCGCCAAGAATAGGTGAACCGCCATCAATTGCCTGTTTCGCAAGGTCAAGATACTCAGGGTTGTTAAAGACCATAACGATCGCACCGAATCCGATGATGAATGTCAGGATATAGAAATAACCGATGAACCCTGTTGCATAAAAAACAGACTTACGTGCTTCTTTCGCATCACCAACCGTAAAGAAACGCATTAGGATGTAAGGAAGACCTGCCGTACCGAACATAAGTGCAACCGCCAATGAGATCGCCGAAACAGGGTCACTGACCAATCCGCCCGGGCTCATGATCTCAATACCTTTCATCTCAGTCGCAGTCGCAAACAATGAACTAAAACTGAAGTCAAAGTGTGCCATTACCGCAATCGCCATAAATGTCGCACCAGCAAGCAACAGAAACGCTTTAATGATCTGTACCCATGTCGTTGCGAGCATCCCACCGAATGTGACGTAAAGGATCATAAGTACACCGACTAGAACAACTGCAACCTCATACTGAAGACCGAAAAGAAGCTGGATCAATTTTCCAGAACCAACCATTTGTGCGATCAGGTAGAGGATGACCGTAGCAATAGAACCAGATGCTGCAAGTGAACGGATCGGTGTCTGACGCAGACGATACGATGCCACATCCGCAAAGGTATATTTACCCAGATTACGCAGTTGTTCAGCAACAAGGAACAAGATGATCGGCCAACCGACCAGGAAACCGATCGAGTAGATCAGGCCATCATAGCCTTTCATGTAGACAAGACCCGAAATTCCAAGGAAAGAGGCTGCAGACATATAGTCACCCGCAATCGCCATACCGTTTTGAAAACCGGTAATACCGCCGCCGGCTGTATAGAAATCTTTAGCCGTTTTAGTACGCTTTGCTGCCCAATACGTAATACCTAATGTTCCACTGACAAAGAGTAAAAACATAACGATTGCCGACATATTGAGCGCCTGTTTTTCAACTTCGCCTTCTAATACACCAGATGCAAATAACATAGCCCCTGAAAGGCCCATAAATAATAATACACGACCCATCATGACATTGTCTCCTTAGCTTTCTCTTTGATCTTGGCTGTAAGATCATCAAACTCACTGTTAGCCCGTTTAACATAGATACCTGTCAGGGCGAATGCAAAGAGGATAATGGCCACGCCAACCGGAATACCAACCGTTGTTACTGTCTCATCACTCAGCGGTGTACCGAGTACACTGGGGTCAAATGCAATGGTTAAAATAAATGCAAAATAGACCACCAACATCGCTATTGTCAACTTCCACGCAAACTTTGAGCGTGTCCTGACTAACGTTTGAAAATTCGGATCATTTTTGATCGCGTCAACTTGTTCTTTGTTCATAAGAACTCCTTATCTTTTAAGTTTTAATATTTCTATAGTAGCTGAAACTGCTACTAAAAATTGTAATTTACGATAAATCGGTACTCATCCCAATCAACGGCACCCGTACTCGCAACATAAAAGTCAGATGTAAAGTTCCCACGAAGACGAAGCTGTAAGTTATCTACAAACCCTGTGTTGTAGATAACATCAAAACCTGCTTCACTTGCATCATCTAAGGTATATCCGTTAAAATCAGCCATTTTATGGTTTAGATAATAGACAATCGTTTTAAGATCCGGCCCGAAACCTTTCCAGCTATACGAAAGTGCCGCTTTTGACGCTTTTGTTCCGGCCAGGAACATGTGACGCGTCACCATACCTTGTGTAAATGCCGGTATACCGCCCCATGGCGTAATGATCGCATTGGCATATTCCGTACCATTAGCAGTGTCACTAGCATCGTTAGCACCCGTTTCCGTATAGGCGATATAAGCGGTAAAGTTCTCGATTGTCATACCCGCTTTAACACCCCAGAACAGTGAGTCGATCTTGCCGTCGCCGCCTAAGTTTTTGAGCAGACTGTCGCCTACATTATCCTCTTTGATAAATTGCCCTGCAACAAACGGTTTAACAGCGCCTAACTGCATACTGTAATCGACCTGACCGTAGACTGCATTGAGAATGTCATACGCATAGTAGTCCCAAAGCTGTACTTTCAGACCTTTAACCCCGGTATAAGTTGCCGATGCGACAGAGACGCCGTCAGTACGTGTTCCAACAGCATAGCTGCCCATGTTCTCAAACGAACCGACCTGATTTTTAGGGTCTACTGCTGAAGCACCTGCTGTAGCAGCCAATATTTGATTAGGTAAATTTGCACCGCTATATACACGGCCAAAGGTACCTTGTGCAAAACGGGTTATGTGCCCGACAACAAGAGTCGTGTCAGGAATATCCGTATTGCTTAACATATAGGCTTCAAAGAGGTTCGGAAGCATTCTGTAATCATCGGCATCAGCCAAAGGGGTAGTTAGCTTTTGACGTCCGCCTTTGAAGGTTGTGTTTCCGCGCTTATACTGAAGATATGCTTCGCCAAGAATCGAATAATCCTCATTGTTTGGGCCCAATAGTGATGGATCAGCCTCTGGATTAGAATCATCTCTAGGGCTCTGAAGTAAAAAGCCATTGGTTGTATAGAATGCCGAACCTAAAGAGAGACCGTTCAATTCTGCCGTCTCAAACTTTAAAAATCCACCGATTGCATTCGCTTTACGTGTATATTCATCTTGACTCGGACGAGTATCAGTCACGCTTCTTACTATACTAAACTCACGGATCTGTCCGCTTGCCTTTCCTTCACTAAACATACTGCTTAAATCTTCAGCAGCCTGTAGACCTGAAATAGCAACAATCGATGCTAAAGTTATACTTAATGTTTTTTTCATTTTATCTCACCTTTAATAGTGTATCGTCAAATACTCAGTTGTTCATTTACAAGACAATAATAAGACGAGAACGTAGCACAAACGTAGCAAATAAAAAAAACATTACTTTTCTACGTCAAATGTAGAGTAACCTATGCGTATTCCTCCTATTCTGAGTAAATAAGTAACACATTAAAATAATTATATCTTATATAAAGCGTATTGAATCTTTCTCTTGAAACTAGATTACAGTTTTCAAAGTGATCATTTGATTACGTTTTTATTATCAGGAAGAGAATACGTTTGGTTAATATTTTCGAGGAAGTGGGGTGGGGTTAAGAAGAGAATATCTTTAGAATTGTGTGGTTAAGCGTAGTTAACTTGATGGTATGTCGATCATATACCCTTGCGATCGGATATTTTGTATAAAATCCTCTTGCAACCCTTTTTTCAATCTGTTTACTTCGGTTCGGATCGTCGCATTATCAACGAAGGTGTCATCCCAAACATAGTTCTGAAACTGTTCAAAATCAACAATACGGCCTCTATTTCGTGCGAGCAGATCGATGATCTGCGATTGGCGTTTGCTTAAGATATTAGGCTCACCCTTGAAGAGAAGCTGATTATGTTCCTGGTCATAACTGTAGTTCCTCGAAAGGCGGAGATGGACACGCGGCACTTCTGTCGAGACTTTGATCTTATCGATACGAAGAGAGAGCTCTTTAAGATGAAACGGTTTTTTAAGATAATCATAACAGCCCAGGTCATACGCGCGTGAGATATCTTCTATATCGACTAAAGCACTTATGTAGATCGCCGGTGTATGGATCTTTAGCTCATGCAGACGTTCCAAGAGGGTCAAACCGTCAATACCCGGTACGTTGATATCCAAGATCAACAGGTCAAAACTCTGATCTTGTAAGACTGCCATCGCTTCTTTACCATCAAGACAGCTGTGGACTTGATGTCCTATCGCCTCCAGATACTCTAAAATCGACTCATTTAGCATGACCTCGTCTTCAAGCAGAAATATTTTCATTATATACCCATCACCTTAAAAATATAATTGAACCGTGTCATCTCATCGTTCGAATCAATATCGATAACAACGCCCTCTTCTTCACAGATAGATTTTACTAGATTCAGCCCTAACCCAAATCCTTCTACTTTTTCGTCTTCACGGTAGTAAGGTTCCCGTACCTTACTAATAACTTCTATTTTTTTGGAACAGCTATAGATCTCAAAGCGGATGGCCGTCGTACCTTGCATTGTCGTTTTGATGCTTATCAATTCTTTTGGCAGGGTGTATTTGATAGCATTTGTAATGTTGTTATCGACAATACGCTGAAGTTTAGTCTCATTAAAATAGATGTAATGTTCACCTTCGCAAGGCATAAAAAGAATCGAGAGATGGGACTGTTCCGCCACCTCATCAAAAAAATCTTTACGGCTTTGAAGATACTCATTCAGATTAATAGCTACTCTCGGATATTCTACCTGGTCTTTTTTAACCAGATAACTCAGGTCATCATAGATATTGAAGATATTTTTGACCGCAGCGTCTATTTTCGAGAGCTGCCTGTTTTTACCGTGCTTCAATGTAAAAAGATCAATATTGGCCATGATAACGCTCAACGGCGTGTTGGTCTCATGAACGGCATGGCGCAGAAACTGCTTTTGGGAATCTAAAAGAGATTGGGAGAACTGCTGTTCTTTTTCCAGCTCTTTATAATTTTTTTGCAGGGCCAGCGTTTTTTTTTCGACTTTCTGTTCAAGAGAGGCGTTCAACTGTGCAAGAGAATGTTTTTGATACATTATAGTTTCAACCATCCCATTGGCGTAACGCACCATCGTACGGAACTCTTTAAAAAAGATCTGATTGAAATCAAGAACCTGGTCATTATGTACGGCCTGCTCAAAAAAGAGCAGAAAGGCATCCACATCCCGCTGCATGATGGCACTGATGATCTTGTTGATAGCAAAAATAACACCAAAGAGTATGAAAGCCAACGTGGCAATTTCCAAAACGATTTTGACTATCTTGCTTTTTTGCTTGTGATGGCGTTCGAGCAGCAGCGTGTCTACCGGTTTGGTGTACATACCGCTTATCAGGGTATACCCGTTCTTCATTTTCAAGACATAGACCAGGGCATCATGTGTTTTCATGTGTTCGAGTTCTTGCAAACGGATCAACGATGCATCCTTAAGGCCAGAGATATCGCCCAAATTATCTGAGACACCGGAAGGCTTGAAAAGTGCGTTCGCATTGCGGTCAAACAACTGAATAAAGCTGTTTTCGTCGTCAGTAAAAAGTTGTTCTATCTGCTTTAGCGCTTCCTCTGTATGACTTGAAGGATGCTGTAGCTCGTAGCTCATCAAAGCAGCGAGCTGCCGTGTCGAACGTATTAAAGAGAGTTCCTGTTCTTCTACAAACGTATCATATTCCGAAACAAGTTGCTTTTCGTAATCCTGATATTCATCTTGAATCAACAGTGAAGCAAAGACAATAGTAAACACAAGTATGCCCAGTGTCGCAAAAGCATACACTTGAGACAGGGAAAAGTTGCTTAAATATTGTGATGCCAATAAATCGAGTTTTTTACGTGGTGTTAACATAACACAGATTATACACATTAGATGTAAAAGTTAGTTATCGGTTAAGATTTCTCTACTATAATTCGCATCATAAAATTTAAAGGATAGATATGGCTTTTGGAAGACAAGAACTTAAGACTTACGATTTTTCAGCAGAAGAGATGGCTTCATTTCAGTGGGCAAAGATGACAACGAGCAAGGGTGTTATCTGGTTAAAACTTTACAATGATGAGACACCTAACACCGTTGCAAATTTTGCATCACTTGTAAATGACGGCTATTACAATGGTCTTAGCTTTCACCGTGTCATTCCAGGTTTCATGGCTCAGGGTGGTTGTCCGCACGGTACAGGTACAGGCGGCCCGGGTTATTCTATCGCGTGTGAAACAGACAAAAACACTCACCGCCACGTAAAAGGGACGCTTTCTATGGCTCACGCCGGTCCAAATACGGGTGGTTCACAGTTCTTTATCTGTTTTATACCATGTCCTCACCTTGATGGCGTTCACACTGTGTTCGGTGGCATCGAAGCTGATGACGCAGAGTCTATGGTAGTTCTTGACACCCTTCAAGGCCAAGATGCTATCGAGTCTGTAGAAATTCTCGCTGCGCGTTAATGTCTACAGAAAGTTTTGAATTATGAATTATGAATTTTTAATTGAAGTACGCAAAGCGTACACTTCTTCATTCAACATTCAACATTTAACATTCAAAATTACTAACAAGGCTCTGCCTTGTTAGTCCACATCTGCTGTTCCGTTGACAGCCACTTCTTTCTTGAAAAGCTCCAAAGAGACTACCCAGACGAAAACCTTACCGGCTTTTTTTACGATCCAAATATCCACCCCTATTCCGAATATAAACTCCGCTATTTGGATGTTCAAAGAAGCTGTAAAAAACTTGGCATCGACCTGCTTGAAGGCGAGTATGACTTTGAGAACTGGATGAAAGCTGTTAGAGGACTGGAAAACGAGCCTGAGAAAGGGGCACGGTGTGAAGTCTGTTTTGATAAACGCTTTAGTGTCAGTGCTGACAAAGCACTAGCACTCGGCGAAAAGAAGATCACCACTACCCTTCTAGTCTCCCCTCTAAAGTCGCAGGAACAGCTCAAACGTGTCGGTGATGCTTTCTATGCGAAGAATGGCGTTGAGTTTATTGCGGTAGACTACCGCGCCGATGGCGGTACGCAGGACCAGAGCCGTGTCACCAAAGAAGAGCAGCTCTACCGTCAAGACTACTGCGGCTGTATTTTTGGACTTACCATGCAGCGAGACCAGCAAAACAAACTGATGGACGAGATGTTCTCACCCATCTCTCAACAAATTCTGCCGGCCTCAATCGAAGAACGTTTAGAGATGTACGAACAGCGTATGCAACTCGAAGATGAAGGTATTGATTATAAAATAATCCGCCAAAAGTTCCTCAATTACCGCCAGTTTTCATGCAAGCTGATCAAAGGCAAGACACAGGTCATCCCGGCCCATGCCCTTACCTACTCCTGCCTGCCTCGTAAACGTGCCCAAGGCAAGGTTGAGTACACCCTCGGTAATGTTCATTACCTAAACCGTGAAGAGATCTGTTTTATCACTCTTGCGCATTACAATACACTTGCAGGCACCCGCTTTACAACAGTAAATGACCTTATTTTTGCCACACCAAGTGTCGAAACAGAGCTGGAAGTACGCCATAAATTACTGCCAATGGGGTACAGTCTCTCTCCTGTTATTGTCGTTGATGAGATCATTGAGGGAAAACTGACGTTGGAACTTGATGCCAAAACCTATGATGATACAAAAGAAGTCTTAGTCAGGCTCTAAATAAAAACCTCTTTAAAGCCCCTGTTGTAGGCAGTAATACTCTCTTATCAGACTTTTGGATATAATAAGCCATTAATTTTAATGGCACACCGATAAAGTTGTGCCGATGCAAAAGGTTTTATACATGATGGACGTTGTTGAAATTCAAGAGATCTTACCTCACCGTTACCCATTTTTACTCGTAGACAGAGTGATCTCACTTACTAAAGAGGAAGCCATTGTTGCTTTTAAAAATGTAAGTATTAGCGAACCGGTGTTTCAAGGACACTTTCCGGGTCACCCGATCTATCCCGGTGTAATGATTTTGGAAGGCCTGGCACAAGCCGGCGGTCTTTTGGCATTTCAGAGTATGGACTTGAGTAAAGAAGAGGTCAAAGAGAAGGTTGTCTACTTTATGAGCATAGACAAAGCAAAGTTCCGTAAACCGGTTCGTCCAGGTGACCGTTTAGAGTACCGCGTAAGTGTCATTAAACGAAAAGGGTCTATCTGGATGCTCGATGGTAAAGCGTACGTTGATGATCAGCTTGTTTCAGAAGCTGAACTTAAAGCCATGGTAGTCGACAAATAAGGGCTGATATGAATACTATTTCTTCTTTAGCCATTATCGAAGATGGCGCTGTTATCGGTAAGAATGTCGATATTGCCCCGCACTGTTTCATCTCGGGCCAAACAACGATTGGTGAGGGAACGACCATTGCTCATGGCACCTGTATCTATGGTAAAACAACCATCGGCAAGAACAACCGTATCTTTTCACATGCTGTTCTTGGTTCGATCCCGCAGGATCTGAAGTTCAACGGTGAAGATGTCGAACTGGTTATCGGTGACAACAACACCATCCGTGAGTTCACTCTATTCAACCCGGGTACTGAAGGCGGCGGTGGCATTACAAAAGTGGGTAACAACAACCTCTTTATGGGCTACGTCCACCTTGGTCATGACGTGATCATCGGTGACAACTGTATCCTGGCCAATGCCGCTACATTGGCAGGTCATGTTCAGATGGGCAACAATGCCGTTATAGGCGGTATGACCCCTGTTCACCAATTTGTAAAGATTGGTGATTTTGCTATGGTCGGCGGCGCGTCTGCATTGTCACAGGATGTCCCTCCTTACTGTATGGCAGAAGGCAACCGTGCAACACTGAAAGGTCTTAACCTTACCGGTCTTCGCCGTCATCTTGAACGTGACGACATCAATGCACTAAAGTCTGCCTACAAAGAGCTTTTTGAGGCTGGAAAGCCTCTTCAAGATGTCGCCAAAGAACTTTATGAATCAACGCAAAGCAGCAATGTCAAAACACTTTGCAAATTTATTATCAACACAAAACGCGGTATTCCGTTTGAGAGGAAAAATATATGAGTGATCACCGCAACTGCAGTTTCTGTAATGCCCAAGAGAGTGAAGAGAACCCTTTAATCGCAGGAAACAGCGTATACATTTGTAAAAACTGTGTTTATTCTGCCTACAAGATCATGTTTGGTGACAACCATGGTGAAGTAACAGAAAAAGAGAAAGCCCTCGTCGATGCAACGACAGAGCTTATGACGCCTAAAGAGCTTAATGCCTTTTTAGGTGAATATGTCATCGGTCAAGAAAATGCCAGAAAACTGCTTTCTGTTGCTGTCTACAACCACTACAAACGTATCTTTAAAACGGCGAATGTAGAAGATGACCCAACAGAGATCGCGAAGTCAAACATCTTGCTTATCGGACCGACAGGCTCAGGTAAGACCTTGATGGCTCAGACCATTGCCCGTGTCTTAAATGTGCCTATTGCTATTGCTGATGCGACTTCTCTGACAGAAGCCGGTTATGTGGGTGAGGATGTTGAGAACATCTTGACTAAACTGCTGCAAGCTGCCGATGGTGATGTCGAACGTGCACAACAAGGTATCGTCTTTATCGATGAAGTCGACAAGATCGCCCGTATGAGCGAGAACCGCTCCATTACCCGTGATGTTTCAGGCGAAGGGGTACAACAGGCCCTGCTTAAGATCGTCGAAGGGGCCCTCGTCAATCTGCCGCCAAAAGGGGGACGCAAACACCCTAATCAAGAGTTTATTCAGATGGACACGTCTGGTATTTTATTTATTTGTGGTGGTGCATTTGACGGTATGCAGGACATCTTGAAACGTAAACAAGGTCAAAATATTCTTGGTTTCGGTCAAGAGAAAAAGTCTAAAGATGAGCAAAAACCGACACTCGATATGGTCGAACCTGATGATCTGGTACATTATGGTCTTATTCCGGAGCTTATCGGCCGTCTCCCGATCATCGCTTCACTTAATGAGATCAAAGAAGAGGACATGGTCCGTATCTTGACTGAGCCAAAGAACTCTCTTGTCAAACAGTACAAAAAACTTTTTGCTATCGATGACGTAGAACTTAACTTTGAAGAGGATGCTCTTCTTGCTATTGCAGCAAAAGCCATTTCACGTAAAACCGGTGCACGCGGTATCCGTGCTATTATGGAGGAGAGTATGATTGACATCATGTACACACTCCCTGAATACAGCGGCTATGAAGTTGTCATCACAAAAGATGTGATCGAAAACGGTGACGAACCTCTCTATATTAAAAAAAGTAAACAAAAAAGTGCATAGGAACTCATAAATGATATTTAACAAACTTATCGGTCTTTTTTCTAACGATCTTGCTATTGACCTTGGAACTGCAAACACTTTGGTCATTGCCCGAGGTCATGGCATCATTATCAACGAACCTTCTGTTGTAGCTGTTAAAATGGGAAAATACGGCCAGTCTAAGGTCTTGGCCGTCGGTCAGGAAGCCAAGGATATGGTGGGTAAGACACCCGGCAATATTCGCGCTATCCGTCCTATGAGAGACGGGGTCATCGCCGATTTTGATATGACAGAAAAGATGATCCGAAAATTCATCGAAAAGGCGCATGGACGCAAGGCGCTTATCAGCCCTCGTATCATTATCTGTGTTCCTTACGGGTTGACACAAGTCGAACGTAAAGCCGTTCGAGAGTCTGCACTTTCAGCCGGTGCACGTGAGGTTTTCCTGATCGAAGAACCAATGGCAGCCGCTATCGGTGCAGGTATCGATATACGTGAACCCCAAGGGCACCTTGTCGTTGATATCGGCGGCGGTACAACTGAGATCGGTGTCGTTTCATTAGGCGGGCTGGTCCTTTCAAAATCTATCCGTGTTGCAGGCGACAAGATCGATCTATCGATCATGAACTACATTCGCCGTAAATACAACCTCTTGATCGGTGAACGCGTCGCTGAAGAGATCAAGATCGCGGTAGGAACTGCCGTAGAACTTGAAGAAACGCTTACCTATAATATTACCGGCCGTGACCAGGTCGAAGGATTGTTAAGCTCTATTACACTCACCAGTGAAGATGCCAGAGAAGCAATGGAAGAACCGCTAAAAGAGATAGCAGAAGCATTGCGCGATGTTCTTGAACAGATGCCGCCTGATCTTGCCGGTGATATCGTCAACCATGGAGTTGTCCTAACAGGCGGAGGCGCTTTGATCCGCCACCTTGACAAATACCTCTCTGACATCATCCGCATTCCTGTATATGTTGCAGATGAGCCGCTCTTGGCTGTTGCAAAAGGAACAGGTAAAGCACTCGAAGAGATCGATCTTCTTCAAGAACTATTTGACGAATAGAGATGAATAAAGAAGTCCTCCGTATCTTTTTTCTATTTGTAGCACTTTTTGGTGCTGCTCTGCTCTTCTCGACAGGGATTCAACGCCCTATTCTCTCGCTGACTAACTCTATCAAAAGCTCTTATCACAATACAACTGCGGCAATCGGTAAACATTATGATGAACATTTTGCACAACGAGACAGTATCATAGAGTTACGGGAGAAACTTGCACTTTACGAAGAGAGCCACCTGCTTTTACACCAAGTCGCCACAGAACTTAATGCTCTTTTTGTCGAAAACAACTCCTCATTCAAAGTCAATCCTGATGTTACGTTGGTACGTACTATCTCTTATGTCAAATTTGGAGACATTAACAAAGTTTGGATCGATACCCCTGCTTTTAATGCGTCTAAGGTTTATGGACTTGTACACAAAGAAAATGTTGCCGGTATTGTCATTATGAAAGAGGGCCGGGCTATGGCGCTTTTAAACGGAGCGAGTAACAGCTCGTACGCTGTTTATGTAGGAGAGGACAATGCACCGGGTATTGTTCACGGTCTTAATACCAAAGAGCTGTTGGTTGAGTTCATTCCGACTTGGATAAATATCAAAGTGGGTGACGAAGTGTTCACATCAGGACTTGACAATCTCTTTTTTCCGGGTCTTAAGGTCGGTAAAGTCATCTCTATCGAGCAGTCTCAAGGGTATCAAAATGCTGTCATCAAGCCCTATTACAATGCCAGTAATCCTGACTATTTTCATCTTATAAAAAAGATTCGCTAAAGTCTAAAGTCACTCTGACCTTTAGGCAGTATTCCTTTCAGGTCCAATAGAAGACCATCTTTTTTGAGATATTCCCGCATTGGCATTGTTTTAAAAATATCATGCCCGACACTGATAATGACAGCATCATAACTTTTTTGTTTCAGTACCTCCAGAAGATGCAGATCATACATCTGTAAAAAATCTTTTTTATCTGCTACCGGATCATATACGTTTACTTCAGCAACCTCTTTATTGAGCAGTTCGATGATTTTTACGCTCTGGGAATTTCGAATGTCAGGGCAATTTTCTTTAAACGTAATACCCAAGAGCAGTACCGATGCCTTGTGTGCATCAATACCTCTCTCCTGCATCAATAAAAGACTCTTTTGTACTATATAATCTGCCATCGTGTTATTTGTTTCACGCGCCTGTGCTATCAATGGTGTCTTAACGCCTTTTTTCTCTCCATTGTAGATAAGATAATAGGGGTCAACACCGATGCAGTGACCGCCGACCAATCCCGGGAGATAAGGGTGGAAGTTCCACTTTGTCGATGCAGCTTCTATGACATCATGGGTGTCGACACCTAATGCATTAAAGAGTACACTGACCTCATTCATTAATGCGATGTTTACATCGCGTTGTATGTTTTCGATCAGTTTGGACGCTTCGGCTACTTTCATCGAAGGTGCGACATGGATACCTGCATCGATAATATGTTCATAAAGCATTTTCATCTTTTGCGTCACCTCCGCCGTTGAACCTGACACAATCTTCATGACATCATGAATCGTTCTCTCTTTGTCAGAAGGGTTGATGCGCTCCGGGCTAAACCCGCAAAAAAACTCTTTATTGTATGTCAACCCGCTTCCTTTTTCAAGCAGTGGTGCACAAAACTCCTCCGTACACCCGATATAGACAGTGCTCTCATAAATAACAAGATCACCTTTTTTCAAAATGGTGGCAATCGATTCCGTCGCACTGCGGACAGGATCAAGATCGGGGTTGAAATTTTCATCAACCGGAGTCGGTACGGTTATAATATAAACATTAGCCTTGGCGATCTCATCCAGATCGCTGCTGAAGGACAGTGATGACGTTTGAAGTTCATGAACCGAAAAATTCTCTGTTCTGTCTTGCCCCTCTCTAAGCGCCCTGATATGTTCCGTTGAGTGAGAATAGACCATTGTCTCGAAATATTTGGAAAAAGCCATGGCCAGGGGTAACCCCACATAGCCGGCACCGACGATACAGATCTTCTCGTTCATTGATTACCCTTTGATGTCAAAATCGTTTAGTCACATACATCTGTACGGAGGCCCCTCTATAAGACGTATCATAATAGCGTCCGCTGTAATCTACGCCGGCACTCGCTCTGAACATCCAGTCGCGATAGATCCCGAATACGCCTTCGAGGTAGAGACTTCCCCCCAATTCGAAATTGTCCATATTGTTATCTTTAAAGAAGCCGCCGTTGACTAAGAGATTGAGACTGTCATTACCGCTCAAAGCTCTATTGAAACTCCCCGTAAGATAATAACCCTGATAAGATTCAGGCGCATAATAGCCGTCGTCTTCTCCTAATGATTGATCAGCATACCCATATAAGAAAGCCGACACGCCGGCATCTATACCCCAATACTGCGAACGCAGCATTACTCTTTTTTCCGAGAGATCGACGTTCCATCGACTGTTATCATCCGAGATAGCATCATAACCAATGCCAACATCAGCATACCACAGCAGAGACTGCTCCCAATGCATACCCGCTCTCAGCGCGTCATCCTTGAGCCCAAGATCCACTGTTTTAGGCGTGACCACAAAATAGCGGTGGTCATACGAGAGAAAGAAGGCCAGCTCGTCAAGCGGCACAAGAGAGAGAGTGACCCCCAATGCCGCATCAGTATGCTCTTCCGCACTGGAAGCTCCGACATAAGCGCTGGCCATCAACAACGATGAGAAACGGTGGGCCACACCGGCATGCAATGTATTATGCGTCGCTTCAGTACCAAAAGGCTCCGGATTATATTCTCCGCTAACGCGAAGATGGTCCGTGCGCCAGTCTGCATAAAGGTTGGTTGCAGGCGTCAAATAATATTTTCCGCCAAGAACAGCAGAGGCGATGCTCACTTTGTCAGAATCATATCGGTATTCCAACCCGCCGGTAACGGATGTGCGGGATTCTGTTGTAACAAACTTTCTTAGAAAACTGTTCTCATTAGAGTCAGGCGCAATCTTTTCAACCTTTTCAAGACTTGCTACCGCTGCGATCGGTTCTCGGTGTTTATAGAGTGCAACCGTATTGATATTATTCGCCTTATAGTCCTGCGGCTCTTTTTGCAGTATCGGCGCCAACAGCTCGAACGATTGGCTTGGACGGTTTCCCCAAGCCAGTGCATCTGCCTTGGTGATCGTATATTGATCATCACTGCCGAACTCTGTCTTGTACTGTTCTAAGATCTCAAGAGAAGAAGCATAATCGCCTCGCCACATCTCTACCTGGGCATACTCGATGTAAATCTCTTGATCCGCAGGATGTTTCTCATAATAGTAGGCATAATAGCGCGCCGCACCGTCGAGATCGTTCTCCCAGACCATACTTCGGGCCAGTTCAAGAATGTTGGTCGCGTTATCCGGATCTAAGACGTAGATCCGCTCCGCACTGTCCACCGTTTTATTAACATTTTTTGCAGCACCTGCAGCATGAAGCCTGGTGTTAAGATAGCGGATGTTATTCGGTTCAAGCAAGACGGCTTCATCAATTGTCGCTAGAGCCTTGTTCAACGCACCGGCAGCTGTAAGCCTGTTTGACTTTTGAAATAAACGTTCTGCGGCAGAAGGGTTTAACTTGGCACTGAACTGATCTGCCGGGCGTGTTGCATCAAGCGTGACAGAGACACCTTGACTCTGTCGGTCATTGCTTGGGTGAGCGCCATAGATCTCAATGCGCGGAATATTGAGCATGTCCATATCTGTTAACCGATCAAGCCCGCCTTCTGCAGCAACTGCATTGTCAAAACCGTATTTAGTCAGCAGTTGATGCAGGGAACGCTTACTGTTTCCGCTGCCGAAAGGATATGAGAATGCATCTGTTTTCACACCCGTATTGGCATAGATCGAGAGCTTTGAAAACATCAACTCATAGGCAATATCTTCGTTGCTGAGTTCACTCATCATCCGGTGTGATTTAGAATGAGAACCAAAGATCATCCCATTTTCAGCCATCTCTTTGACCTCGGGCCAGATCAAATACTTTGTCACTGAGTATTGACCCGTTTCACCCAGTTTCGCTGAACTGCTCTCTTTGCGTTCAGTATCTGTCTCAGCTATAGCATCACTGATCAGATAGATCTCCGCAATGAACCCATTCTCTTGTAAAATCGGGTAGGCTTCAGTATAGAGATTTTGACACCCGTCGTCAAAGGTGATCACTACAGGTTTTCTTGGAAGGAGAATGCCGTTAGTCAGATCGGCAGTTGAGATCGATTCGTACCCGTTTTGTCGTAGAAACTGCATCTGAGCCGAAAACTCATCTTTTTCAATCCAATAACTGTTTTGTGCTGTCTCTCCAATACAGTGGTAAAGAAGAATCGGAACCTCTTGATTAATATCGTTGTTCTGCTGTAACTTGATAACATTCTCTTCTTTAAAAACAGCCTTAAAACCTGTAGTCAATGTCTCGTTGGCACCCTTGATATCATCCACTATATATTGGAGCTGAGCTAAGGCAAGACGCACGTTCAGATCATTAGGGTTTTTGACAAGGTACTGCTTATATTCAGCTATCGCGTCATCAAGTTCTTTAGCCCACTCTTGTGATTTTGCAAGCAACAGACGGGCTTCTTTATCATCAGGATCCTTCTGCAGTATACGCTCTAAGCTTACAGCAGCGATCTTTGGTTTTTTTGTCCAATTGGCGATCTTGGCATGCGCCATTAAATATGCTCTGTTATCAGGTTCCAGTTGTACTGCTGACGTAATCGCAGCAAGTGCTTTTTCCGGTTTGTTGTCGACTGCATACACCGAAGAGAGTTTGACATAAAGCTCCGTCCGGTCAGGTGCGACTTCAATCGCACGTCTAAGTGTATCAGCCGCTTTTTCATACTGTTTCTCAACGGCATAGATATCAGCAAGTCTCAAATAGAGATCAACGCGGTAAGGATCATTCCACACTGCATCTTCATAAACATTTGCCGCATCAACCCAGCGCTTTTCCATTTCAGCTTTTAATCCTGCATAGGGAACACTTGTTTCCACTGCAAAACTAAAAGCAGCGCTAACCAATAATAGAATTAGAAGTCTCATTTTCGCCATCCTTTTTTCTGTCCAAACCAGATATCTTTAGCAAAGCGTGCCATCGTAACAAGATCATACATCACGCTCATATAGCGCATCGGCGTCGCCACAATACCCTTTAATAAATAGTTCCAGCGGTGATTCTTGCTGATCGCCGTCAAAATACCGACCGAGATCAGTGTCTCGACTGCCATTGTCACAAGAAGAGGTTCCCATAGCTGCAAGATCAGCATGATCAAGAGTGCCGCCGGGAAAAATGTCTTTTCAATAAGCGAGAGAAAGATCACCCACCCCATCGGACGGCCGTACTGCGTTGTGACATTATCGCCGAAAGCCTGGCGGTACGGTTCACCGATCTTACGTTTTTGACGTATCTCTTCACCCTGCTCTTTCTCCATCTTACGGTGCAAGCGGTAGCGTTTAAACGATTTAAGCGGACTGCGTACAAGGTCGTCAAAATAGTAGCAGCTTTGAAAAAACGATGACGACCAGAGATAGATCTCATGCGGCAGACGCTCTGCTTCAGGTTCTTGTGATCTCGCGTAAACATCCATCAATTGAATGTTTCTGTAACCATGTTTCAACATGGCAAAACCGATGAAAATATCTTCGGAATTGGTCAGATCATCACCGAAAACAGGTTCATACTGATCGAACAGTTCTTTAACATATTTGCGTCGATAGGCCACCGCGCACCCTACCGGATTGGTAATGGAACCAAAAAAGACCATCTGACCATGGTAGACAAACTTTTGCAAAAAGACATAAAGCACGTCACGGTAGATATTACTAAGCCGACGCATCACAATGTGAAAAAGATCCTGTTTAGGGAGCATATGCGCATTGGGGAACTTCTCTTGAAATTCCATCATCTCTTCTGAGGAGAGCATCCGTTTACGGTCTTTGTCACGCATTGGCATGATCGTTCCGCATGCACTGGCGATACCAACCGCCTGATAAAGTTCTTGAACCGTCCGCTCTATGTAATTCTCCGAATCCAAAAAGGTGTCAGCATCAAGAATAAACTCAACATCCCCATCAAACTCACGGGCCTGTCGTTTGATCGTAGGGGTCTTACCTATTGCCTTTTCCCGTTGGATGATAATGATCTCCATCCCATTCTCTTTGCAGAACTCGTTCGCATATAAAACCGTGTTGTCTGTGCTGCCGTCATCGATTAGAATAATACGGTTGGGTTTGAGGGTCTGCTTTGCGAGTGAGGAGAGACAGAGTACGATGTTTTTTTCTTCGTTTAGAGCGGGAATAACAACATCGACCGTCGCCTCACGCCAATCTTCGGCCGGTGTCGGTTCGGTTTTGTCCGGACCGTGCAGCATGCCGACAATGCTTAATATCAAATTTGGACTCAATATAAAATAGGGGGTTGTTGCCATGATTTAAACCTTTTTATTGATTTGACGCATGATCAGATCATCAATGGTATCTTCAAGTGACCATGCCATTTTATAATTTGTCAGTCGTTTTACTTTTGAGAGCTCTGGTTTTCGATGATGGATCTCTTCAAAATCAACGCCATAAGCCTCTTCATAAGAGATG
>JAQIBF010000008.1 GCA_027859195.1 Helicobacteraceae bacterium | reverse complement strand
GCGGCGGTGCTGCTGCTGAAGCTGTTGAAGAAAAAACAGAGTTTGATGTTATTATCACTGATGCTGGCGCTAAGAAAATTAGCGTTATTAAAGCTATCCGTGCTCTAACAGGTCTTGGACTTAAAGAGGCTAAAGAAGCTTCAGAAGCTCTTCCATCTACTATTAAAGAAGGTGTTGATAAAGAGACTGCTGAAACTACAAAAGCTGAACTTGAAGCTGCAGGCGCAACTGTAGAAATTAAATAATTTAATTTCTACTCAAACAAGGAACTCTCCTTGTTTAGCACTAACAGGCCGCGTTGATCGAATGTTTCGGCATTCAGTCAATGTGGCCTTTGTGCGTTAAAGACCACAGACATTCATTACTTGTGATCGATTTGTCCTTAGACGTTTGGACTATTCCCGTAAATTAAACATAACTTTTATTATTACAAAGATTATGCAGCAGAAACTGCGATCGTAGTTTTATATTGCGTTTTGCATTTTCTACTGCATATGGGGTACTTTAAATACCCTGTGTATATGCGACCAAGCCCCGAACACTGCTTTGTCTGGTCTGCAAAAGAGTTATGTTAGATTTTAAATTTTACCTTAGAGGTTGCCTATGTTAAATAGCTTGTATTCTGGAAACCGTTTACGCGTAGATTTCGCCAAAACACCCCAACAGATTGAAATCCCTAACCTGTTACAACTTCAACAAAGTTCGTATGATAACTTTTTGATGATTGAAAAGAAAAACCGTGAGACTAGTGGTATTGAGAAAGTATTCTCATCTGCATTTCCGATTCACGATTCACAGAACCGTCTTACTATCGAGTATCTAGGAAGCGAAGTCGCCGCACCTAAGTACACGGTACGTGAATGTATGGAACGTGGTCTGACGTATGCAGTATCATTGAAGATGAAAACACGTCTAGTCCTTTGGGACCGTGATGAAAACACAAAAGAGAAACTAGGCGTACAAGATATCAAAGAGCAGTCTATTTTTGTTCGTGATATTCCTTTGATGACGGAACGTACTTCGTTTGTCGTTAATGGTGTTGAACGTGTTGTTGTTAATCAGCTTCACCGTTCTCCAGGTGTTATTTTCAAACAAGAAGAGTCAACAACTGCCGGTAATAAATTGATCTATACAGGTCAGATTATCCCAGATCGTGGTTCATGGTTGTACTTTGAGTATGATCCTAAAGATATTCTTTATATGAGAATTAACAAGCGTCGTAAAGTGCCTGTTACTATTATGTTCCGTGCTATGGGTTACTCTAAACCAGATATTTTGAAGATGTTCTACCCACTTCAAAAGATCAATATCTCTGAGAACAAATTCACGATGGACTTCAACCCTGATGAATTTGCCGGTCGTCTTAACTATGACCTGGTTTCCAGCGATGGTGAGGTTATTTTAGGTTCTGGAAAACGTCTGACCGCTAAAAAAGGGCAGAAATACCTTGAAGATGGTTTAACAGCTGTTCAATACCCAATTGAGACATTAGTAGAACGTTACCTGGCAGTACCAATTATTGATCCTGAGACAGGTGAGATCTTGTTTGACACAATGACAGCTATTGATGAGACTAAACTTAAAAAGATGGCTGAATCGGGTGTGACAGAATTTGTTATTGCGAATGACTTGGCTGAAGGTGTCGATGCATCGATCATCAATGCATTCAATGCAGACGCTGATTCCCTTAAACTTCTTAAGCAGACTGAAGAGATCGAAGATGAAAATGATCTTTCTGCAATCCGTATTTACAAAGTTATGCGCCCAGGTGAACCGGTTACCAAAGATGCTGCGAAAGCATTTGTTAACCAACTTTTCTTCGATCCTGAACGTTATGACTTGACGAAAGTCGGTCGTATGAAGATGAACCATAAACTGGGTCTTGATATTCCAGAATATCTTACGGTTCTTACAAACGAAGATATCATTCACACTGTGAAGTATGTTATTAAAGTTAAAAACGGCCAGGGCCACATTGATGACCGTGACCACCTTGGTAACCGTCGTATCCGTTCGATCGGTGAACTTCTTGGTAACGAGTTGCACAACGGTCTGATCAAGATGCAAAAAGCGATCAAAGACAAGCTCTCTACAATGAGTGGACCGATGTCTGAGCTTATGCCTCACGATCTTATCAACTCTAAGATGATCACATCGACAATCATGGAGTTCTTCTCAGGCGGTCAGCTGTCTCAGTTTATGGACCAGACAAACCCACTTTCAGAAGTAACGCACAAGCGTCGTCTTTCTGCACTTGGTGAAGGCGGTCTTGTTAAAGAACGTGCCGGCTTTGAAGTGCGTGACGTTCACCCGACTCACTATGGCCGTATCTGTCCGATTGAGACTCCAGAGGGTCAGAATATTGGTCTTATCAATACTTTGGCAGCGTACGCAAAGGTTAATGTACTAGGTTTCATCGAAGCACCTTATAACCGCGTAGTAGACGGTAAAGCGAAGACGGGCCCTGAAAATGTTGTCTATCTTACGGCAACACAAGAAGAGGGCAAGACAATTGCGGCTGCTTCTAATGCGATTGACGAAAATGGCAACTTTCTAGAAGAGTTGATCGAAGTACGTCAAGACGGTGAGATCAAACTTGGTAAAGCCACGGATTGTGAGTACATGGACCTATCATCTCAGATGGTTGTCGGTGTTGCAGCATCATTGATTCCGTTCCTTGAACATGATGATGCCAACCGCGCACTAATGGGTTCAAACATGCAACGTCAAGCCGTGCCTCTACTTAGACCAGAAGCACCAATGGTTGGAACAGGTATTGAAAAGCTTGTTGCTCGTGATTCTTGGGAGTGTATTAAAGCTAAACGTGCTGGTCGTGTCGAGAAAGTCGATGCGAAACATATCTTTGTCCTTGGTGAAGATGAGAGCGGTACGTTTATTGATTACTACCCGCTTGAAAAGAATCTTCGTACCAACCAAAATACGACATTCAGCCAAAAAGCGTCTGTTAAAATTGGTCAAGAAGTACAAGAAGGTCAGATCATCGCAGACGGTCCAAATATGGATCGCGGTGAGTTGGCACTTGGTATTAATGCTATGGTTGCCTTTATGCCATGGAACGGTTACAACTTTGAGGATGCGATTGTTATCTCTGAACGTATGATCCGTGACGATTCATACACCTCTGTTCATATCTATGAAAAAGAGGCGGAAGCACGCGAACTTAAACACGGTATCGAAGAGATCACACGTGATATTCCAAATGTCCGTGATGATGAGCTTACGCACCTTGATGAGAGTGGTATTGTCAAGATCGGAACCAACATCAGCGGCGGTATGATCCTTGTTGGTAAAGTGTCACCGAAAGGTGAAGTCAAACCAACTCCGGAAGAGCGTCTATTACGCGCTATCTTTGGTGAAAAAGCAGGTCACGTAGTTAACAAATCACTGTACTGCCCACCATCTATGGAAGGTGTTGTTGTTGACATCAAGATCTTCACGAAAAAAGGGTATGACAAAGACCCTCGTGCACTAGAGCTTGAAAAACAAGAACGTGATGAGTTAGAGCGTGAGCACTACGACCGTCTTCTTATGATTGACAAAGAGGAGATGATCCGTATTGAGTCTATCTTGACTAAAGCAGAGCTTCTTGCAGATGTAACAGTTAATGATGTTACGTACAAAACCGGCGACAACATCAAGGCTGAAGATCTTGCTAACGTTAACCGTTTCGCGATGAACAACGTTGTGAAATCGTTCTCTGAAGAGGTTCAGGCAAATTATAACAATACGAAGAACCATTTCCAGAAGCAGAAGAAAAAGTTCCGTGATGAGCATGAAGAGAAGCTGACTATTCTTGAAAAAGATGACATTCTTCCAAATGGTGTGACGAAGTTCGTTAAAGTCTATATTGCGACTAAACGTAAACTAAAAGTCGGTGATAAGATGGCTGGACGTCACGGTAATAAAGGTATTGTCTCTATTATTGTTCCAGAAGTCGATATGCCGTATATGTCAGACGGACGTCCTGTTGACGTATGTCTGAACCCGCTTGGTGTACCTTCTCGTATGAATATCGGGCAGATCCTTGAGATGCACCTAGGTATGGCAGGTAGCGAACTTGGGCACCAGATCCAGGAGATCTTTGAAGCGAAACAGACAGACTTTGTTGCGCAGCTTCGTACTAAACTGACTGAGATCGCGGATGTTGCTCGTTTCATGAATGCTAGCGAAGTGATCGGTAACATGAATGATGAAGACCTGCTTACATTTGCTCGTGACTGGGCAAAAGGTGTTAAGTTTGCTTCACCGATCTTCGAAGGTGTAAATACAGACGAATTTGCAAAACTGTTCGAGATGGCAAAACTTGATGATGACGGTAAAACAGTACTTTACGATGGTAAGACTGGTGCCAAGATCAAAGAGCGTGTCAATGTCGGTTACATGTATATTCTTAAACTGCATCACTTGGTTGATGAGAAAGTTCACGCACGTTCAACTGGACCGTACTCACTTGTCACACAACAGCCGGTTGGTGGTAAAGCACTATTCGGTGGACAGCGTTTTGGTGAGATGGAAGTATGGGCGCTAGAGGCATACGGTGCTTCTGCGGTACTTAAAGAGATGTTGACAATCAAATCTGATGATGTTGAAGGACGTGTAAACGCGTACAAAGCATTGACAAAAGGTGAAGCGGTTCCACCATCTGGAATTCCTGAAACACTGTTTGTATTGACAAAAGAGTTACAAGCCCTTGCGCTTGACGTAGAGATTTTTGACGAGGTGGAAGACGATGAGTAAATTAGTACCTATAGCAATTACAGAAGAGAACCGTCCAAAAGACATTAAACAGCTTCAGTTCCGTTTGGCTAGCCCCGAGAAAGTTCTCTCTTGGAGCCACGGTGAAGTTAAAAAACCTGAGACGATCAACTATCGTACGCTTAAACCTGAGCGCGACGGTCTTTTTTGTGCAAAGATCTTTGGTCCTGTACGTGACTACGAATGTCTTTGTGGTAAATATAAAAAGATGCGCTATAAAGGCGTTGTCTGTGAGAAGTGTGGTGTTGAAGTAACAACGACTAAAGTTCGTCGTACACGCATGGGTCACATCGATCTAGTTACGCCGGTTGCACACATCTGGTATGTTAGTTCACTACCATCTCGTATCGGTACACTTCTTGGTGTTAAGATGAAAGATCTTGAACGCGTACTTTATTATGAAGCCTATATTGTTAAAAACGCTGGTGAAGCATTTTACGATGGTGAAGAGTCTACACCGGTACTTAAGTATGATGTTCTTAATGAAGAGCAGTACCGTGTACTAATGTCCCGCTACTCTGAGACTGGCTTTAGTGCAATGATGGGTGGTGAAGCGATTCGTGATTTGCTTGATGATATTGATCTTGTAGAGATATTTTCACAGCTTAAAGAAGACATGGATAACACGAAATCAGTTGCTAAGACTAAGACGCTTGTCAAGCGTCTTAAAGTTATCGAGTCTTTCCTTAACTCGGGTAACAACCCGGCATGGATGATGTTGACAGCACTACCGGTACTTCCACCAGATCTCCGTCCACTTGTAAGCCTAGACGGCGGTAAGTTTGCGGTTTCTGATGTGAATGACCTTTACCGTCGTGTTATTAACCGTAACCAACGTCTTAAGCGTCTTATCGAGCTTGAAGCACCGGAGATCATTGTTCGTAATGAAAAACGTATGCTTCAAGAGTCTGTTGATGCATTGTTTGACAATGGCCGTCGTGCAAATGCCGTAAAAGGTGCAAACAAGCGCCCACTTAAATCGCTTTCAGAAGTGATCAAAGGTAAGCAGGGTCGTTTCCGTCAAAACCTTCTTGGTAAGCGTGTTGACTTTTCGGGACGTTCTGTTATCGTTGTCGGACCATCACTTAAGATGGACCAGTGTGGTCTTCCTAAGAAGATGGCTATTGAGCTTTTCAAGCCACACCTTATTGCAAAACTTGAAGATAAAGGTTACGCAACAACAGTAAAAGCTGCTAAGAAAATGATCGAGGCAGAGACAAACGAAGTTTGGGAGTGTCTTGCTGAGATCGTTGATGGTTATCCGATTCTGCTTAACCGTGCACCGACACTTCACAAGCTTTCAATTCAGGCGTTCCACCCTAAATTGATCGATGGTAAAGCAATTCAGCTTCACCCTCTTGTTTGTGCTGCTTTCAATGCCGACTTCGATGGTGACCAGATGGCTGTTCACATTCCGTTGTCTACTGAAGCAATTGCTGAAGCAAAAGTTTTGATGCTTGCATCAATGAATATCTTGCTTCCGGCATCAGGTAAAGCGATCGCAACACCGTCACAAGATATGGTTCTTGGTCTTTACTACATCTCTTTAGAGAAAAATGGTGTAAAAGGTTCAAACAAACTTTTTGCCAATGTAGATGAGATCAAGATCGCTCTTGAGTCAGGTTCACTTGACATCCATGCAAAAGTACGTACAAAAGTAGATGGTCGTATGATCCACACTACAGCAGGACGTATGCTGATTAAAGAGATCCTTCCTGAATTCGTTCCAGTCGATCTTTGGAACATGACAATGAAGAAAAAGAACATCAATGCTATCGCTGATTATGTTCAAAAACATGGTGGAATTGCTGTAACAGCCGGTTTCCTTGACCGTCTTAAAGATCTTGGCTTTAAGCAAGCAACTGAAGCGGGTGTATCGATCTCTATTGCCGATATCATCATTCCTGCTGAGAAAAAAGCGTTGATCATCAGCTCTAAAAACAAAGTAATTGAGATTCAGAAACAGTTCGAAGCCGGTCTTTTGACGGAACAAGAGCGTTACAATAAAATTATTGATGTTTCGTCAGACACGAACAACACCGTTGCGGGTCTGATGATGGACTTGGTCCAAAATGACAAAGACGGTTTCAACTCGATCCACATGATGGCTGATTCCGGTGCGCGTGGTTCTGCTGCACAGATTCGTCAGCTTGCTGGTATGCGTGGTCTTATGGCAAAACCAAGTGGTGACATTATTGAGACACCGATTATTTCTAACTTTAAAGAGGGTCTGAACGTCCTTGAGTACTTTATTTCTACTCACGGTGCGCGTAAAGGTCTTGCGGATACGGCACTTAAAACAGCGAATGCGGGTTACCTTACTCGTAAACTTGTCGATGTTGCACAAAACGTTAAAGTTATTGAACATGATTGTGGTACGCACGAAGGTATCGAGATCACTGATATTTCTGACGGTAACGTTATGATCGAGCCATTGGAAGATCGTGTTTATGGTCGTGTATTGGCTGAAGATGCGATCGATCCGATCACAAATGAGATCCTTTATCCAGAAGGTACGTTGATCGATGAGATCTCTGCAGCTAAGATGAGTGAAGCAGGTATCAAAGCAGCACACATCAGAACACCGACTACATGTAAATCTGAACATGGCATTTGTGCACTTTGTTACGGTCTTAACCTTGGAACAGGGCATATGGTTCGTAAAGGTGAGGCCGTCGGTATTGTTGCTGCTCAGTCTATTGGTGAGCCAGGTACACAGCTGACACTTCGTACATTCCACGTTGGTGGTACGGCATCTAGCACACAACAAGAACGTCAGGTTCTTGCAGACAGAGAAGGCTTCATCCGTTATTACAACATGAAGACATACCAGTCAAAAGAAGGCAAAACAATTGTAGCCAACAGACGTAATGCGGCTGTCCTACTTGTTGAGCCTAAGATCAAAGCACCGTTTGCAGGTACATTAGATATTCAGACAGTTCACGACGAAATCTTGGTAACGGTAACAGATACTAAAGATAGTAAAAAGGTAGTTCGTTACACACTACGTAAGTATGAAGTTGCAAAACCGGGAGAGATCGCAGGTGTTAGCGGTAAGATCGAAGGTAAACTATACCTGCCATACGAGAGCGGCACAGTGATTGAAGCTGAAGAGTCAATTGTTGAGAAGATCAAAGATGGCTGGAATGTACCTAACCGTATTCCATATGCGTCTGAGATAACAGTTAAAGACGGTGCACCGATCACACAAAAACTTAAAGCTAAAGAAGCCGGTACCGTTAAGTACTTCTTGCTTAAAGGTGATTACCTAGAGCGTTATACAGAGATTACGTCTGGTTATGTTGTTAAAGAAAAAGGGCTATTTGCAGTCGTTGTTGACAGTGATGACCGTGAAGCTATCCGTCACTACATCGCACGTGGTTCAGTTGTTGATACTGATGATGACGCTATTGTTGAAGCCGACTCACTATTGGCACATCCGGCTACTGATGAGTCAGTTGTTATTGCTGAATGGGATCCATATTCTAATCCGATTATTTCGGAGTCAAATGGTACGGTCACTTTTGAAGATATTATTCCTGGTACGACTGTAAGTGAGCAGTATGACGAGTTGACTGGTAAGACACGTCTAATGGTAAATGATCACTATCCAGTTGAGTACAAGCCGACTATTGTGCTTGCAACGACTGAGGGTGATATCATCCGTTATTCGGTTGGTTCTAAAACAGCTATCTACGTACAGAACAATGCAGATGTACAAGTTGCAGATATTTTGGCTAAGACACCTAAAGCACTTCAAAAATCATCAGATATCACCGGGGGTCTTCCTCGTGTATCTGAGCTTTTTGAAGCACGTCGTCCTAAAGCGATCGCATTGATCGCTGAAGTCGATGGTATTGTCAGCTTTGGTAAACCTCTACGCGGTAAGCAACGTATTATTATTGCTTCTGAAAACGGTATTATCAAAGAGTACTTTGTTGACAAAAATCTGCAAGCACTTGTTAATCTCGGCGATTTTGTTCACGCGGGTGAGCAGTTGACTACAGGTCAACTGTCATCACATGAGATCTTGCGTATTATGGGTACTAAAGCACTGTATAATTACCTGGTTACAGAGGTCCAGTCTGTTTACCGTTCACAGGGTGTTAGTATTGCTGATAAACACATCGAAGTCATCTTTACTCAGATGCTTCGTCAGATCAAAATCGTTGCATCAGGTGATACCAAGTTCATCACGGGTGACCTTATTTCACAGAAGAAATTCCAAGAGGAGAATGCAAAAATTCTTCGCCTTGGTGGTGAGCCTGCGATCGCTGAACCATTATTGGTCGGTATCACACGTGCATCAGTCAGTGCAGATTCTATTATCTCTGCGGCTTCTTTCCAAGATACTACGAAAGTACTTACAGAAGCAGCTGTATCTGCTAAGATCGATGATCTTACAGACCTTAAAGAGAATGTTATTATCGGACGTACTATTCCGGTTGGAACAGGTATCTATAAAGGGATGACAATCCAGTTTAATGAAGACGAAGAAGCGTAAGCTTCTTTTTCGGCTCTATTTTTACGTCACTTGACATTCAGGTGAGCCTTTTTTTAAGATGAGGATCTTCTTCTTGTCTTGTTACTCTCCTTTTTCTTTTTTACACAATCACTTATTCTTGGCTACTTTTTATTAGCATTAATCGAAACCTTAATAGATAACAAATTATAATGCAATTAAAATATTGGGTATTTGAAAATCCAATAGGTTTAAAAGGATGAAAATGAAATTACACAAATTAATGGCTACGACCATTTTAGGACTTATGTTAACGCTCCCATTAATGGCTGGAGATGTTATAAGCGAAGGGTTAGTCAAAGCAGCAGAAAAAAATATGGAGGCCATTACAGCTGAAGAACTTCAGAAAATGGTAGATGACGGCGTTGCTTTTGTAGCTTTAGATGTACGTGAAGCAGATATGCGTATGGAAGGGACATTTGACGCTGAAAATAATGTTGAGATTGCAAGAGGTGTTTTGGAGTTTGATGTTGGTGAGAAGATACCAGATAGAAAAGCATTAGTTGTTGTCTATTGCCGTGTCGGTAAAAGTGCTGTTTTAGCTGCACAAACAATGAAATATCACCTTGGATACACTAATGTACGTTACTTGAAGGGTGGCCTTGACGCTTGGATGGAAGAAGGTCACAGTATATATAACCACTTTGGTGAAGTCACACTCGCAAAGTAACAGCTTCGGCGCAGGGTTCAGCCCCTAGCCTGCCTTGCACAAAAGTGTGATACTTATCCATGTTATCGGTCAAATACATTGCATGATCTGCACCAAATTTGACGTTGGTAATTAAGAGAAGCGATAAACCAATCTAAATAGCATAACAGTTTAGTCAAGTCAGAAATTTTCTATTAAAGTCTCTTTGACTTGCCCTCTGCAGATCATCTTCTCTCAAACAGTCTAACCATGATGCTAAAGCTACTATTTATCCAGATTTGTGTATAATCCCGCGTTTATTACTCCTTAGAGGGTAATCTACTGGAACTTATTTTATAAAGGAATTGTATGCCTACAATCAATCAATTGATTCGTAATGAGCGCAAGCGTCAGGTAAAGAAGTCTAAATCTGCTGCACTTGTATCTTGTCCTCAGCGTCGTGGTGTATGTACACGTGTTTACACAACTACACCAAAAAAACCAAACTCGGCTCTTCGTAAAGTCGCTAAAGTTCGTTTGACTTCTGGATTTGAAGTTATTTCGTATATCGGTGGTGAAGGACACAACCTTCAAGAGCACTCTATCGTTCTTGTCCGTGGTGGTCGTGTAAAAGATTTACCTGGTGTTAAGTATCACATCGTTCGTGGTGCACTTGATACTGCTGGTGTTTCTGGTCGTACTGTAGCTCGTTCTAAATACGGAACTAAGAAGCCTAAGTAAACCAAAAAGTCCGTTAACTACGCAATAACTCCAAAGCTCACATGAGTAAGCGGAGAGTATTTTTGTAGGAGACAAAAACAGAGACAAACGTCTTTGAGTAAATTTTTAAAATTGAAGAGGAACTCTTATGAGAAGAAGAAAAGCACCCGTACGTGAGATCATGCCAGATCCAATCTACGGAAGTAAAGTTATTACAAAGTTTATCAACAAAGTAATGCTTGATGGTAAAAAGAGTACTGCAGAAAAAATTATGTACAGCGCACTGGACATTATCTCATCACGTGGTGAGACAAAAGGTGCTGAAGTATTTAATGCAGCGATTGACAACGTTAAACCGGTGATTGAAGTTAAATCTCGCCGTGTTGGTGGCGCAACATACCAAGTTCCAGTAGAAGTTCGTCCTGTTCGTCAACTCTCTTTGGCTCTACGTTGGATCATTGACGCTGCGCGCAAGCGTAACGAGCGTACAATGGCTGAACGTTTGGCAAATGAGTTAATGGAAGCAGCAACTGACAAAGGTTCTGCTTTCAAGAAAAAAGAAGATACATACCGTATGGCTGAAGCAAATAAAGCATTTGCTCACTACCGCTGGTAATATTTTTGTAACGCGACTGAAGGAGTTATCTCCTTTCAGGGCGTTAACTGTGTTTGACCCAGTGTCAGGCTCAGATGCAGTTTAACTGTACTTCAAAATATCTGTTGATGGAAACATCAAAATACATTACCTCTTTTGTGCATGAAAATTGTTTTATGAACAAAAGAGGTTAAATACTTTTATACTAACAATAGGACATTAATTATGGCTAGATCTCATAAATTAGAAGATGTAAGAAACATCGGTATTGCTGCGCACATTGATGCAGGTAAAACAACTGCAACAGAAAGAATTCTATTCTACACAGGTGTAGAGCACAAAATTGGTGAAGTCCATGATGGTGCAGCTACTATGGACTGGATGGAACAAGAGCAAGAACGTGGTATTACTATTACGTCTGCGGCAACTACATGTGAGTGGGATGGCAAACAGATCAATATTATTGATACTCCGGGCCACGTTGACTTTACTATTGAAGTTGAGCGTTCTATGCGTGTACTTGATGGTGCTGTTTCAGTGTTCTGTGCTGTTGGTGGTGTTCAGCCTCAATCAGAGACTGTTTGGCGTCAACGTAACCGTTACGGTGTACCATCGATCGTTTTCGTAAACAAGATGGACCGTACAGGTGCAGACTTCTACGAAGTTGAAAGCCAGATTCGTGATCGTCTAAAAGGTAATCCAGTGCCTATTCAGCTGCCAATTGGTGCTGAAGATCTTTTCCTAGGTGTTGTTGACCTTGTCCAGATGAAAGCTATTGTTTGGGATGTTGATGCAGCAATGGGCTCTAGCTATCATGTTGAAGAGATTCCTGAAAACTTGGTTGACAGAGCAAATGAATACCGTGAAAAGATGATTGAGTCTATCTCAGAAGTTGACGGTAATGAAGAACTTGCAGAGAAATACCTAGAAGGCGAAGAGTTAACTGAACAAGAAGTTGTTTCAGGTATTAAAGCAGCTACGATCGCTATGATTATCGTTCCAATGACATGTGGTACAGCATTTAAAAACAAAGGTATTCAGACACTACTTGATGCTGTTGTCGCTTATCTTCCATCGCCGGTAGAGTGTGCTCCGATCAAGGGTACAATGATGGATGATGAAGAGCAGGAAGTTGTAGTTCCATCGACTGATGACGGAAAATTTGCTTCGTTGGCATTTAAAATTATGACAGATCCATTTGTTGGAACACTGACGTTTATCCGTGTTTACCGTGGTTCACTAGCGGCAGGTTCATTTGTACATAACTCAACTAAAGACAAAAGAGAGCGTATTGGCCGTATCGTGAAGATGCATGCTATTAAGCGTGAAGAAGTCAAAGAGATCTATGCAGGTGAAATCGGTGCGGTTGTTGGTCTTAAATATACAACTACAGGTGATACATTATGTGATCCAGAGGATACAGTTGTACTTGAAAGAATGGACTTTCCGGAACCGGTTATCTCTGTTGCAGTTGAGCCAAAAACGAAAGCTGACCAAGAGAAAATGGGTATCGCTTTAAGTAAGCTAGCGGCTGAAGATCCATCTTTCCGTGTTCACACTGATGAAGAGACTGGTCAGACAATTATCTCTGGTATGGGTGAACTTCACCTTGAGATCCTTGTTGACCGTATGTTCCGTGAGTTCAAAGTTGATGCAGAGGTTGGTGCTCCACAAGTTTCTTACCGTGAGACGATTAAAGACAAAGTCAACCAAGAATACAAATATGCGAAACAATCAGGTGGTCGTGGTGCATTTGGTCACGTTTACCTTACAATCCAGCCGGGTGAGGCTGCAACAGGTTTCGTTTTCCATAACGATATCAAAGGTGGATCAGTTCCAAAAGAATTTATTCCAGCAATTGAAAAAGGTTGTAGAGAATCTATGGCTACCGGTGTACTTGCCGGTTACCCTATGGAAGATGTGGATGTTACTCTTTATGATGGTTCATACCACGATGTTGACTCGAATGAGATGGCATTTAAACTTGCAGCAGCAATGGGATTCAAAGAGGGTTGTAGAAAAGCCAGACCAGCTATATTAGAGCCAATGATGAAAGTTGAAGTTGAAGTTCCTGAAGATTTCATGGGTGACGTTATCGGTGACCTTAACCGTCGTCGTGGACAAGTCAGCAATATGAGCGACCGTTCAGGTAATAAGATCGTTGATGCATTTGTTCCTCTTGCTGAGATGTTCGGTTACTCAACTGACCTGCGTTCAGCGACGCAAGGTCGTGCAACATACTCTATGGAATTCGATCACTATGAAGAAGTTCCACGTAATGTTGCTGAAGAGATTCAGAAAAAACGTAACGGATAATATCCCTTATACCCACTGACCCTGCGGGGTCACTTCTCTTGGGCATCTGCCCAAGAAATTCCATCCTTTTAAATCCCTAATCACTTAATTTAAAATCTATCTAACTCTTGTCTCTATTAGGTATTGATGACCTCAATAAACCTTTTAGTAATTTGACTGTAGAATATGATTTACTTATGTTCTAGGCTTAACTATGAAAAAATATCTTTTATTACTTACACTGTCGCTCTCCCTTTTCGGACAGAACCCTCAATCATTTGCAGCACTTGGTGATGTCATTTATAACGACATTGATAAATTTGAGAAGCTCAAAGAGATGCCAACTATGCAAGAGTTTCGAACGGCTATTGATAGCTATATCACTTCGGCCAAAGAGACAAAAAAAATGGGATTTGCTATAGATGCAAAAGATACATCGGTTAATGGTAAACTTTATCTTAATGCACTTCGTAAACTCTCAACAGAACATGATGCGATCATTGGAAACAGCCGTACTCGATTTAAAGAGGCGATTGAAGATGAAGATGGTGAAACAATCATTGGTATGGTTAACTATGGTGTGATTAATACCGATAATTATCAAGATGAACTCATACATTATTATGAAGAGTTTAATGAAGATCAAAACCTCTCTTCGCTTAAGGGGATGTATACCAAGTATATCAGCAGCCTAAAAAAAGATGATAACAGTACAGCGGTTACTGCTGCACAAAAAGAGATACTGGAAAATAAAGCAAGTATTGAACGCATGCGGGCAAAAGACAAAGCTAAGAGCGATGCACTTGAATCTTCAGTCAAAGAAGAGAAAGATCGTGAAAAGAAAAAAGTGTTAAATGAGCAGAAGAGAGAGTTGGGTATCGAGTAGTTAACCTTCTTGATCTTCAAGCCATAGAGGGTTGTCACTCTCTTTCGGACTCCCCTCTAAGGTCAAAAAAGGTGTATAATCACCTTTATAAGCAAGACTCTGACACTCTTTTACATAATACCCCATATAGATCCAATCAAGATTGTTTGCTTTTGCATAACTGATCTGGCGCAGCATTGAAAACTTCCCGAGTGATAGATAGTTGTAGTCAGGATCATAATAGAAATAGATGGATGAGATGCCGTTAGGCAATATATCGATCAGGTCGATGGCAATAAGCTTGTCTTCATCAAAATATAGTACTTCATAGCCATACTCATTGTAGCCGTTTACAAAAGACATGTAGTAGTTCTTGATGTTGATAGACTGTTTATCCCAACCTCGTTTGTCGTGCATATAGTTGTGATATTTTTCAAACAGTGCTATATGTGAATGTGAGGCAGTCGGTCGGCGTAATACTGTTTTAATATTGGCATTTTTTTTGATGACACGGCGTTCTGATTTTGAGAAAGTGTAGTTGTTAACATCTATTTTAATACTTTCGCAAGCAGAACACCCCTCGCACATCGGGCGAAAATACATGTTGCCAAAACGACGCCAGCCCCGTTCAATAAGGTGTTCATTATACTCTATATCACACTCTTGGATGATCTTATAGTGGGTGGTCTGATTACGTCCTGGAATATAAGAGCACTCTTCAGAGAGTGCACACTCTTGTAGCAGATGATTCATAGGCGGATGATGCCATAGGAGAGTTAAAAGTGAGTTAAAAGATTTACGCTAAGAGAAGAGGGCAGTAGCTTTTAACCGCGGCTCTGTGCAATGAGCACACCCTCTAGCATCTTATCGATATCACCGTCGAGGATATTCGTAACCTGTGAGTATGCCTCATTTGATCGAGTATCTTTGACCTGTTGGTACGGCTGCATGACATAAGAGCGGATTTGATGCCCCCACCCAATCTCACTCTTTTCAACGCCGTCGATCTCAGCTTGTTTGAGGGCCCTCTCATACTCATAGAGACGAGACTTCAGCATTTTCATAGCGGCTGCCTTGTTTTTGTGCTGTGAGCGGTCATTTTGACACTGTACCACGATGTTTGTCGCAATATGGGTGATTCGAATAGCGGACTCTGTCTTATTGACGTGCTGACCGCCTGCACCTGATGCACGATAAGTATCGATGCGGATGTCTTTGTCTTCGATGACAATATCAATATCATCATCGATCTCAGGCGAGACCATCACTGAAGCAAACGAGGTGTGACGTTTGGCATTGGAGTCGAAAGGACTAATACGGACTAAACGGTGGATGCCATTTTCGACTTTAAGGTAACCGTAGGCATTTTCACCGCGGATGATGATCGTCGCATCTTTGATACCGGCCTCATCGCCGCTTTGATAGTCCATCTTTTCGATCTTGAAATCATGTCGTTCTGCCCATCGGATATACATTCTAAGCAGCATCGCAGCCCAGTCTTGCGACTCCGTTCCGCCGGCCCCTGGGTGGATAGAGACGATGGCATTGTTAGCATCCTGCGGACCACTGAGTAACATGGAGACCTCCATACTTTTGACCTGCTCGTTTAATGACTCCGCTTCTGAAAAGAGCATCTCGATGGTCTCTTCCTCCCCCTCTTCTTTCCCCATCTCATAAAGGTCTTGTGCATCGTTAAGGGCATTAAGCGCAACATTGTATCTCTCGAGTTTACGTTCTAACTGCGTTTTCTCTTTTTGTACGTTTGCCGCATTCGCGGCATCGTTCCAAAACCCTTCTGAGTGTTCCAGCGCTTCGATCTCTTTCAGGCTAGCTTTGATCTTTTCAGGCTGAACAACACTAGCGATATTGTTCATTTTTATGGTTAAATTTTTTAGTATCTCACTGTATTCGTAATGGTCCATAGATTGTCCAATATTTCTTGATATAATTGCATTTAAAGAACATAATTATATTGTATAAGGGCTTAAAAGATGAGGGTTGTCAATTCTCCGTTAGCGTTACAAAAACTTCTTGAAGAAGAGCAGGGAAGTATCGGTTTTGTACCAACTATGGGGGCCCTGCATCTAGGGCATCGTACGCTCATTTCTGCTGCCAAAAATGCCAACGATATTGTTGTTGTCTCCATCTTTGTCAATCCGACACAGTTTTTGGAAGGTGAAGACCTGGATGCTTACCCTCGCAAAGAGGAGGCAGACAAAAAAGTGTGTGAACTCAGCGGTGTAGACTACCTCTTTTATCCAACTGTCGCTTCCATGTACGGTACAGATGAAGTGAGCCTTAATGCACCCAATATACGCGGTTACATTATGGAAGGCACTTCACGTCCCGGCCATTTCTCGGGTGTCTTGACCGTGGTGAACAAACTGTTTAACATCGTCAATCCGACGCGCGCCTATTTCGGTAAAAAAGATGCGCAGCAGGTGATGCTCATCGAAGCAATGGTTACCAACCTTTTTATGAATGTCGAGATCGTTGCTATGGACACCGTGCGGGAAAAAGATGGGTTGGCAATGAGCTCTCGCAATGCCTATATGAATGAACAAGAACGTACGGAAGCGCTCTATATTGTCAAATCACTTCGTGTTGCCACTCAGATGGTTATGAAAGGTGCATTGGATATCGCTAAGATAAAAGATGAGATGCTCCATGTTCTGAAACCATTAGAGGTTGTGTATGTCACGATCGTCAACCGTTCATTTGAACCTATCGACAAGGTAGAGATCGGCAATACCATTATTCTTATCGAGGCCATAAGCGGAACAACGAGACTGCTTGATAATATTTGGATATAGCCACTCTGAATTTTTAGTAGCGGTATAGGATGTTATCGGCTCAATAGTTTGTACAATCTACACCAACACAAGGGTACCGCTCGCGTAGCAATGTCTCCTGGAAAGCTGGAACTTTCTAAGTTTGGTGGTGACGATGGGTTTCGCGATCAACACGGTCACTGCTTTTTTTCTACTTTGTTGATGTCGGCGTCGGTATTGAGATTGACGTGTTCAAAAAGAGGTGTGTGGATAAGATGCATTCCAAAATCAAAAAGGGGCAGTACTTCAAGGTTTCCATTGCGCAGTTCCATATCGAAAAGATGCCCGCCGACGGTCTGTGCAGCGTCAAGAAAATGAAAATGGAAACCGGGGACGTTAATCGTTTTCATATATTCCGGGAACCAGAAACCGACCATACTCCCCTCTATCTCTTTGAAGCTAAAGCTCTCCTGCAGCTGCGCTATGGTCTCGCTTAGGGGTTGGTGTCCTTCAGGCTGAGGGTGTTCCGAACGGAGATCGACCTTTACAAAATCGCCTGTTACACGCAGGGCGTATATGATGTTTTCTGATTCGAATTTGGTGCTGATATGTTCTTGAAGTGATTGCAGGTCATTGACCTCGCCAAGGGGATAAGTGGTGGCCCCATGGAAATGTGTTATGACGGCGAAGGGTGTTTTCATCTCAGGTGTGACGGCGTGGGCATTCCCATCGGCATCTATGCGGTAAAAATGGCCGTCAACAGCTATCATCTCTCCATTGACCGCGTCAAAGGTCCCCAATCCGAAGTCCCCGTAATGGGCTAACTCCTCAAAACTGAGGTCTCCTTCGTAGACACCTGTAAGGAGGGAACGTATTGTGCCGATCTGATAGAGCAGATTGCGAGGGGTCGGGATTATCTTCGCCATAGGGTCTCTCCGTATAAATTTAAAAAGCTGTCATCAGGGCTTTTTAAAATAGTACCCGGATTTTGGTTATGTAAACCGGCACTGCTTATTCTATAGTTTTCAAGAACCCCTCTTCAACCATCAGCTCAACCGTTTTCCTAAAGACAGGGGCGGAACTCTGGGCGGCGAAGCGGTAAGCGATCTTTGGCCGTACTACTGTGACGCCGATAGTGTAGTTTTTAGTCGCGTCATTTGCAAAACCGATAAAGGAGGTGTTGTACTTTAGTTGATAGTGCCCCTTTTCAGAGATCTGGGCTGTTCCTGTTTTACCGCCAACGACAATACCCTCGACCAAGGCTTTTTGCCCGGTACCTTCAACAGCGGTCTTGATAAGAATACGCTTTATGCGTTCTGCAATCTCGGGGCTTAGAAGTTGAATAGGTTCATCAGACTCAAGTGGGACTCTTCGACCGTTTTGTGCGATCAACTCTTCAGTCAGGCGAGGTGTGACCATACGTCCGTGATTGTTAAAGACGTTATAGGCCTTGAGAAGCTGGATAAGGTTTGCACGGATAGCATAACCGTACGAAGCACTCGCTTTATAGGTCTCTGAATCGAGCTGACGCATACTGGGTATCTTCCCTTTATACTCATTGGTCAGGTCAATACCTGAGGCTTTAGTAAACCCAAAGTCGATAAGACCTTGATAATAGTCGCTGGCGCTTAAACGCTGTGCCAGCTGTGCTATCCCGATGTTAGAGGAGTGTACAATAACATTTTCAGCGCTTAAATAGTCCTCTTTATGTTCATCGGTTATCCAACGTTTTCCGATTTTAAAACGGCCGTTATGGACATTGACGACTTCGAAAGGATTGACCTGTTGATGTTTCATCAACAGTGCAAATATGATAGGTTTTAACACGGAACCCGGTTCAAAACTGTATTCAACAGCATGCACCTGCAGTGAGGGAATGTCTTCGGCCTGTATGTCTTTAGGTTCGAAACGGTTGGATGTGGCCAAGACAAGCATTTTGCCTGTTTCGGAGTCCATGACAGTGACCATGATCTGACGTGATCCCATCTTCTCTTGCATCTTGTCACACATCCGCTCTACTCGAGACTGCAAGGTGACGGGAATAGTGAGTTTAACGTCAAAGCCATTTTCTGCATACTCCGTATGACTCTCTTTATTGAGGATCATATAACCATTGACATCGCGAGGGCCGCGTTGCAGACCGTTTTGTCGGGGGTTGAGCTCCTCATTGTAGTTGCGCTCAATACCCTTCATCCCATTAGAACGGGTGTAGCCATGGTCTTCATGTTTTTTAGGATAACCGATGACCGGTGTCAGAAGGTCGCCGTAAGGATAGACCCTGGCTTCTCCACTTTCAATGAGATCAAGACCTTGCAAAATATGACGTCCGTTGGAGGCTGTGTACTCTTGAAAGACATTGAGACGACGCAGTTCGTAAGCGAGGCCTTTTAGGTACTGGGCATGTTGTTCAGAGATACTGTAGCTAAGGGTCACCACCCCGTTCTTGCGAAGTTTTTTACGAATCTGTTTTGCGGGTATCTCGCTGTATATTGAAAAAAGTTGAATAAAAAGCTCTTTTTTGTCCGGATCAAGATTTTTAGTGTTGATCATAGCCTTCTAGACTTTTTTGGTGATTGCAAGGTGAAAACCGTCAGCACTGATAATACTGCCGCGCTCTGCATTGGTTGAATCAGAAGTATAAAGAGAAGGGAGATCGCGCGGCTTGACAGCTGTGTAGAACATGGTACTTAAAAAGATCAGAAAGCCGATGACAATAAAGATAAAAAGCAGAAGTATTTTGGACTTCTTGTTATTGTCATCTACCATACTGCGCACGCCTTCTTTGTTCGGAATTGTTAATGCAAAAATATAGCCGGAAATTCATTATAACGGTGTTAAAAACAAGTCTCTGTTTATGGCTTTATGTTATAGTTTTGACTTTACGATCTAAGGAATTTCTTGATGCGGTTATTAGTACTCTTATCTCTATTTGTCACATTGCTGGTAGGTGTTGAACTAGAGCTGGACAAAAACTATGTCGGTCCAAAAAAACTGACGGTCTCGCAGCTGGGCGTGAGTATGGGCCTGCCTCGTGACTGGGAGGCGGTTGCAAAAAAAGGCGAGGGTCTGCTGCTTTTTCAAAAGGAGACAAAAGACACGATGGTCTTGCGCGTAAAGCGTTTCTCTATCTCCGATGCAATCGTCTACCTAAATGAGCCGCATTATTTGAAAAACGGTATCAAGGTCTTTCCTCAAGAGGGCATTGTCAAACTAAATTCGCGCATTTACCGTCGTGCGTATAGATCCAATACCATTCAGGATCGGCGATCTGCGCTTATCTACGTCATCTTGGGACCGCAAGAGAGAGCGGTGGTGATGAAAGTGTACTATGACAAGGCGAATGACAGTGCTATTAAAGCGACAGGTATGAGCATTGTTCAAGCCCTCAGTTTTACCCCGACAGAGCAGTTGCAAAATGCGCTTCAAGACTTGGAAATGCGGCTGCAAGGTATCCATGTTGTTTATTTGAAACGTGACGGTGGCTATGATGAAAAGCAGGAGCTGTGGCTATGCTCCAACAGACGATACCTGCTCCAAGTGAATCGTACCGTTGCCGGTGGGATGTCCCGTGTACATGATCAAAAGACGGGGATATGGTCGGTTGAAGAGCGGCAGCTGATTCTACAGGGTGATGATGGATTTGACCGCTTCATAAATGTTGAGACTAAAGACAAAGCCTTGATATTTGATAGTAACCGCTGCTATGAGCTTCATAACACTAAATGTAAATAACAGAGATTGGTAAACCCTAAATTTAAACCCAAAACGCTAAACTATCATCATAAAAAATAAAGAGTATCTCAAAAAAAACCTTCTGTGTTTCTCATTACAGACAAGGAGATACTTTAATCACGGGAAATTATGGCCGATCGACAACTTTTTATCTTAACAGCACTGCTTATCGGTATCAGTATTATAGTTTCTTACTCACTTTCGAGTTATATCGTTGTGCTTTTTGGCTACAGTGATTTCCATTTTGTGATCCGCCAATTTGCCTTTGGAGTGCTCTCTATTCTTATTATGTGGACGCTTTCACAGCTTAATCCGGATGTTTGGTTAAAACGTCTTGGCTTAACACTTTTTATCGGCGGTCTTCTCCTGATGACAGCGATGCCTTTTATGCCCTCTTTTCTTGTAAGCGAAGTTGGTGGTGCAAAGCGTTGGATCAAAATCGCCGGCTTCTCTTTAGCTCCGGTAGAGTTTTTTAAAATAGGTTTTATCTACTTTCTCGCGTGGAGCTTTTCTCGAAAGTTAGGACACCACGGGGGCATGGGACTAAAACAGGAATTTTTGCGTTTTGCGCCTTATGGTGCATTCTTTCTCTTTGTCATGTTTCTGATTGCTGTTGTGCAAAAAGACCTCGGGCAGGTCGTTGTACTGAGCATGGTACTGCTGTTTATGTCTGTCTTTGCCGGGAGCAGTTTCAAGTTTTTCATCACCATCTTGGGAAGTGCGATGGTCTTTTTTGTGATTTTTATTTTTACAGCTGAGCACAGAATATTGCGTATCAAGTCGTGGTGGTCTTTGGCCCAAAACCAGATTTTGGGCTTTTTGCCTGACTCTATTGCGGATAAGCTGCGTATTGAAAGTTATTCAGAGCCGTACCAGATCTCGCACTCGCTTAATGCTATTAACAATGGGGGTATCTTCGGTACCGGTCTGGCCAACGGAACATTCAAGTTGGGCTTTCTGTCAGAAGTGCATACGGACTTCGTGTTAGCGGGGATTGCGGAAGAGTTCGGTTTTATAGGCGTGTTTCTGGTAACGATGATCTTTTTAGCGATCTTGCAACGTATCTTTAAAATTGCCAACCGTACGCGGGATGAGAAAACGTATCTGTTTAGTATGGGTATCGGTCTATTGATCGGCTTTACTTTTTTGATCAATGCATTCGGTATTAGCGGCTTGACCCCTATCAAAGGGATTTCGGTGCCATTTTTGAGTTACGGCGGCTCGGCGATGTTAGCTGCTGCTGTAGGTATGGGGATGGTGTTAATGGCTTCACGAAAAGTAAAGTTTTAAAGCAGGGAGTGGGATGAAATTAGCAATAACAGGCGGCGGGACAGGTGGTCATCTAGCTATAGCCGCAGCACTTCTTGAAGCGCTGAAGCAAAAAGGGCATGAGGCGATCTATATCGGTTCAACTTCAGGTCAAGATAGAAGCTGGTTTGGTGATGAAACTAACTTTGAGAAGAGGTACTTTCTCGATACCAGCGGCGTTGTTAACCGGAAATACCTTGGTAAGGTGTGGGCGTTGTGGAAGATCTTTCGCGCAGTGATCACCTCACGCAAGATATTGAAAAGAGAGAATATCGATGCAGTTGTCTCCGTTGGCGGCTACTCAGCAGCAGCGGCGACCTTCGCTGCCTATACGAAACAGGTGCCTTTTTTTATCCATGAACAGAATGCGGTGATGGGCCGACTCAACACGATGATGAAACCATATGCGCGTGCTTTTTACAGCTCATATGATGAAAAATCACCAGTCAAAGACTACCCTGTCCGTGATGTGTTCTTTGCAACGGCACATCTCAGAAAAGAGATCAAGACGATTGCCTTTTTAGGCGGTTCTCAAGGGGCACAGTTTATCAATAACCTTGCTTTAGAGACGGCAGCGGTCTGTGCAGCTAAGGGCATTCATGTCATCCATCAGTGCGGTGAACGCGATTTTGATCGTGTAGAACAATCTTATAAAGATCAAAATATAGATGTTGAACTTTACAGTTTCACTAAAGAGCTGCCCTCACTGATTGAACGTGCGGACCTGGCGGTCAGTCGCGCAGGTGCGAGTACCCTTTGGGAAGTGACGGCTAATGGGCTGCCGGCACTGTTTGTGCCATACCCTTCTGCGGCAGGCGACCATCAATTTTATAATGCACGTTATTTAGCGGATAAAGGATTGGCCTGGTCCTACCGTGAGTGTGACTCATACTCTCTCAATCTTCTAGCCATATTAGAGAGTGATCTTGAAGAGAAAAGCTGTGGATTGATGGAACTGAGTCATAAGGGCGGTGCGGCAGCGATTATTGACAACATAGAGGAGAATTTAGATGTTAGCTGACCTTGCACAATGGCTCGTTCAGAACATCCTTGATATGGGGTATCTGGGAATCTTTCTTTTGATGATGATAGAAAGTTCTTTTATCCCATTTCCGAGTGAAATCGTTTTAATACCTGCCGGATACCTTGCACAGCAAGGGGAGATGAATATTATTGTCATCTTTTTAGCAGCATTGCTGGGATCTTTGACAGGGGCTTTTATAAACTATTTCGGGGCACTTCTGATTGGAAGACGGCTGTTGATGCGGTTTGGAAAATATATTTTTATCTCAAACAGTGCCATGGGAAAGATGGAAACCTATTTTCAAAAACATGGTCCTATATCGACCTTTACAGGTCGACTTATTCCCGGTATACGTCAGCTTATCTCGATACCGGCAGGGCTTTCAAAGATGCCCTTATTCCCCTTCACCTTATATACCGCGCTAGGCGCGGGTATCTGGAGTACGGTTTTGATCTTGCTCGGATACATCTTGGGTGAGAAGCAGGAATTGATCGCGAGTTATCTGCATCAGATCACATTAGCAGTGCTTGGAACAGTTGTTTTGATCATATTTGTTTATATAAGACGTCTAAAAATAAATAACAATGAAAAATAGGGCATTTTTAGCTTTTTTTAATTATGTAATCTTATAATACCTCTAATTAAATGTGTACAAGGAAATAGTATGATCGAAACGATCCAAAATGTTGAGGAACAGTTTAAAACTATTAATAGTATGGTCAATACACAGAGCTACGGTGTTCAGCTCAAAGACGAAAATTTCATTCAGCAACTCTCTATAGCTGTCGAAGAAGCATATGTGAGCCTAAATGATGGCATGTGTGAAGAGCTGAAAGCGTGTCAGAGCTGCAGTTACCAGCGGAACTATCTGCGCAATATGATGGGTATTTTTAATGAGATTGAAGCTGGTGTTACACTCTCAACTACAGTTAAACGTGAACTGTTTACTTTTCCAGAGAAGATCCAAGAGGTCTTAGAACGTATACAGCGGGTCTTAAAAGAGCTCTAAAAGAAGATAGTGTTACACAGTAGACTTAAGTGTACAAATAGTGTAGTAGCTTTATTGCTATTACAGCATCTAATAGTTATAATTCGGTCAATAATTTTATATTCAAGGAGAGCTAATGCCACAGATTCCAGGCGGGTTCGAGCTTATTTTAATTCTTGCAGTTGTACTGCTTCTATTCGGCGGTAAAAAGATTCCTCAACTTGCAAAAGGTCTAGGTGAAGGTATCCGTAACTTCAAAAAGTCAATCAAAGACGATGAACCGGAAGTTGCTAAAGACGACACGGAAACTTCAGAGCCTAAAAAAGTAGAAGGTTCTGAAGAGGCTGCATCAACAGCAGCTCCTAAAGAAACTAAACAAGCTTAACATTGAAACAACGTGTTGCAGCGCTCCTAAGAGAGCAGTTTGAACGAGATGTTGTTTTAGAAAAACCAAAAGATCGCTCTTTTGGCCACTTCGCAACACCAGTCGCATTTTCCCTCGCAAAAGAACTTCGTAAATCACCAATAGTCATTGCTGAAGAGTTGGCCTCGTCGTTTGGTGAAGACCCGATGTTTTCCGCGGTAGAATCTGTCAAAGGTTATATCAACCTACGTCTTTCCGAGTCATTTTTAGACGAGTACGCTTCATGGGCGTTGGAAAATGAAGAGATATTCGGTTCCATCGGTGAAGATGAGAAGATACTTCTTGAATTTGTCAGTGCAAACCCGACAGGACCTCTGCATATCGGTCACGCACGTGGTGCTGTCTATGGAGACACGCTGCTTCGTTTAGGTCGCAAACTTGGTTTTGATATTACGGCTGAGTATTATGTCAACGATGCCGGTAATCAGATCGATCTTTTAGGACTTTCTATCCAACTGGAAGGACGTGCTTCGATCTTAAATGAAAAGGTCGAGTACCCTGAGAGTTTCTATCGCGGTGAATACATGACTGATCTTGCTAAAGAAGCAGCAGATGTTTTCGGTACGGAGATCTTTCATGATGAGAGCCGCCAAAAAGAGCTGGCAATGTGGGCAAAAGACAAGGTGCTGGATATTATCGTTAAAGATCTTGCTGATGCCAATATCCACTTTGATACATTTGTCTCAGAATCATCACTTTATGACGATTGGGATCGTGTTATGGCTAAGATGGGAAATAGTGTTTATAGCGCTGAAGATAAGATCTGGATCCGTTCAAGCGAACACGATGATGAAAAAGATCGTGTGGTTGTCCGTGAAGACGGCCGACCGACCTATTTGGCGGGTGACATTGTCTACCACAACCAGAAGTTTGAACGTGGCTATCATCACCATATTAACATTTGGGGTGCCGATCACCACGGGTATATCCCACGTGTAAAAGCAGCGACTGAATTCTTAGGTTATGACAGCAAGAAACTAGAGGTGCTGCTTTCACAGATGGTCAGTCTCCTAAAAGACGGTGAACCATACAAGATGAGTAAACGTGCCGGTAACGTCATCTTGATGAGTGATATTATCGAAGAGATCGGTGCTGATGCTCTCCGTTTTATCTTCGCCAGCAAAAAGAGTGACACCCCTTTGGAATTCGATGTTAACGAGTTGAAGAAAGAGGATAGTTCAAACCCTATCTTCTACATCAACTATGCCCATGCACGGATTCAGACGATTTTGGGTAAAAGTGAACTCTCTATGGAAGAGATCATGCAAAGTGACCTTAAAGGGCTTAATGCGGATGCAGATGGACTTCTTTTTGAAGCGCTTCTTCTACCGGAAGTGATTGAAGATGCCTTTGTATCACGTCAAGTCCAGAAGATGCCTGAATATCTTAAGTCACTTGCTGCACGACTGCACAAATTCTACTACGACTACCGTATTATCGGTGAAGAAGACGAAGCAAAACTGCTTAAGCTTTTCCTTGTCGTGGCATTGTCGCTGCGTACAGGACTATCAATGTTAGGCATCACCGCAAAAGATAGGATGTGAGTTCGCGATAAGTAAAGCCCATTTCTGGGCTTTACAGCGAACGAAACCGAAGCTGATGTCGCTTGCGACCAGCGAAGGCTTGGAAATCAATAGAAAAAGCTTTAGCTATTTACAAATCGTAAGGGTGACTAACGTCACGCTTGCCCGAACGAAACCGTAGGCGAAGTCCAAAGGACCGCCGAAGGCTTGGACATCAATAAAAAACCGAAGGTTCTCAACTGATAAGTAAAGCCAACTGCTTGGCTTTTATCCGTGCGAAACCAGAGTCGATGATATGCCAAAGAGAAATATCCTATTATGGATATTTTCTTTGGATAAAGTTGTATAAATAGTTAACAACACACCGACGTCGGCTTGGATATTAATCAAAACAACCTCCATCATTTAACTTTTTTTCCCTCTCCCAAACATAATAGTCTATCTGCTAAAATAGTTGTATGAAGCGTATACTGTTTTTTCTATTTATATTATCATCATCAGTACAAGCAGGTGAGTGCGAGAAGGTAAAGACTTCTTTTGAAAAAGAGGAGGCTGCCTATGACACGGTAGCACGCATTGCGATTACCGGTAACAGCGCCTATGCGATTATAGGCAACTTTATAAAAGAGGGAGAGACCCTTCTCCTGCAATGTCCTGATCTCTACTCCCTTGACCGTCAATACACCCTGAAACGTAAACTCAAAAAGGCCAGAGAGAACGAGCAAAGCTACCGTGTCTTTTCCCAGTCAGAGGTGGCTCGGTATGCACGAACACACCCAGAAGAGATCATTGTCTACAAATGGGGTACGATAAGGTCGGTTCCATGAGATATCTGATCATCACCATAGGGCTGTTTTCTTTGCTAATGACTAAAGAGCTCTCGGCAAAGAGCTGCAGCGATTATGAAGTGGCCTATGATATTGCCACATACACCATGAAAGAAGAGGGGCAGATCTCTAATCGCAAAAGTTACGATCTCGTCAACACCCTCATCGATACGGCAACGGAATACTTGGCCTATTGCAACGATGAAATCAGCTTGGCGGACCAATACCAGATACAGCAGAGCATCAAAAGAGCGGACAATAAGCGAAGAGAGTATTTCAAAGGCGCTATTAGAGAGTATCACGCCATCTACGGGATCCGTCCAAATGTGACCGAGATCTATCAAGACGGCAGCTTTTCGAGTGGATCAAGCAGCGGGACATCGGGGCCTTCATCACCACCACGCTTTCCTCCGGTAATGCAGCCTCAAATGCCACCAGTGCAACGATAGAAGCTAAGTTTGATATTAAACCGTTTTCATACTCCTCATCGCTTAACAGGATAAAGCAGGGCCCTCCTAAGGCCTAGCTCGAGGTTCGAGTCCTCGTGGGGAGACCATCCTTCACTCAATCACCTAAATATCTTTAGTACCTTTTCATTACGAACAGCTTTATTGGCATAAACGCTAAATAACTTTTAATTCTTCAACTGGCAACGCTTTTTCATTCTCTCGTAATTGGCGACCTACCCCTATATTTTTTTATGCTTAGTTTAGCTACCTGCCTCTTATGGTACCTAGTCACTTGGGTCAAAAGTTTCTCCACCGGTGCAAAAGCTTCTTATCTTCATCAGCTTTATACAAAGTAAGAGGTGTTGACATAATTTCTTCTAAATGCCTATAGGGCACCTCTAATGAGAGTAAGAATTCTCCTAACTGAAATTTCTGACTATTTCGTATGATTAAAATCTATATTATTATGTCGGAACTCTTCAAACTCCACCGCAGGAATCGGTTTACTGAAATAGTATCCTTGTACTTCATCACATCCATGTAGCCGCAAGAAGGCTAACTGTTCAGCAGTCTCCACACCTTCTGCAATAGTTTGCAATCCTAGGTTGCGTGCCATATCTATGATGGCACTTACAATAGCGCGGTCGTCAGGATCAGTGGAAATATCACGTATAAACGATTGATCAATTTTCAGTTTGTATACTTTGAACTTTTTCAGATAGCTTAGAGAAGAGTAGCCTGTACCGAAATCATCGATTGACATGCGGATTCCCTGCTCGTGAAATTTGTTCATGACGTCAATCACAGACTCCGGATTATGCATCGTAACGGCTTCGGTCAGTTCCAATTCTAGATATTCGTTTGGCAACTGTACTTCCGCCAAAATCTCTGTGACCAGTTTTAGCAAATTTTGCTGCCGAAACTGCACAGCAGATAAATTCACCGCTATTATCATAGGAGTAAATCCGCTGTCCATCCACTCTTTCGTTTGCCCTATCGCAGTCCTGAGAACCCATTCCCCAATCTCAATGATTTGACCGCTACTTTCAGCTATCGGGATAAATTCGGCAGGAGAGATCATCCCTAATTCTGGATGGTGCCATCTTAATAAGGCTTCGGCTCCTATAATCTGTCCGGTAGATATGGAAATTTGTGGCTGATAATACAGTTGCAGTTCATTACGTTTTAGTGCATGCCGTAGCGCATTTTCCAACTGCAGGTTACGAGCTAAATTTAACTGCATCTCCTGTGTAAAGAAATGGAAACCGTTGCGACTGCTATTCTTGACTCTGTACATAGCTGTGTCAGCATTTTTTAGCAGCGTTTCGAAATCTTTACCGTCATCTGGATAAATAGTAATACCGATGGAAGGGGTTATAGTCAACTCATTGTCCTCAACTATAGAGGGTTTTGAAATTTCTTCGATCAGTTTTGTGGCAATATGCATAGCCGCATTTGAATCTGTATTAGGGAAAAGCATAATAAATTCATCTCCTCCAAAACGCGACACGGTATCAACTTCGCGAACAATTCTCTCAATTCGTTTTGCCGTCCCTATTAATACTTGATCGCCGATAGTAAGGCCTAAAGAATCGTTGATATTTTTAAAATTATCGAGATCCAGGAACATCACCGTTAAAGGTTCGTTATTGCGTCGCGCAAAACCAAGAAGGTATTTGACCCGATCGTCTAGCGTACGACGGTTTGGTAATCCAGTGAGCTGATCGAAATGGGCGAGGTTTTCAGTATATGCTTCAGCCTCCTTTTTTTCAGTGATGTCTTCTTTGATTGCAACGTAGTTCGTTATTTTTCCATCCCGTTGTTTTACGGGCGAGATAGTAGTTAATTCGATGTAGGTACTATTATCTTTTCGACGATTGATAAGCTCCCCATGCCATATATCACCGCGTGTCAAATGAGCCCACATATCATCGTATGTTGATTGAGGTGTTTCATATGATTTGAATATACGAGGATTTTTACCAACTACTTCATCCTTACTGTATCCTGATACCTTTGTAAACATATTATTGACATATTCTATATTGCTATCAAGATCGGTAATAACAATAGAATTTGGGCTTTGTTCAACAGCCAATGAGAGTTTGAGTAGTGAATCAGAAGAACGTTTTTGTTCAGTGTTGTCTTGGACAGTGCCTACCATTTTTACAGGTGACCCATTGCTATCGTATTCAAGTTTTCCTAAACAATGCATCCAACGTACAGATTTGTCATTTTGACGAATAATACGATATTCTTGGTCGAAGGGTTTACCCTTGTTGATCACTTCGTCTCTTAAATAATGCTTCATCTTTATACGGTCATCAGGGTGAACTATGGCTTCCCATTCTACTATTGAGCGTTCATAGCCTGTATCTATTCCAAATAGCTGATCCAGTATCTCTGAACTTGTCCATGTTCGAGTTCTAAAATCAAGAGTGTAGCTCCCTAATCCCGCAATTTTTTGAGATTCTCTGAGAAATTGTTCACTTTCGTACAGTGCAGTCTCTACTTCTATGCGCTCTGTGATATCTTCTGAAATTCCTAATAGGTACCGTGGCTGGCCATGGTCATCTTTTATAGGTATCTTTTTGGTGTGTAGGATACGAGTTCCATGAGGTGTTTCAATCGGCTCTTCTGGTATATCCACAATAATGCCATTTTGTAACACTTCACGATCTTTTTGGATAAAAAAGTCTGCTTGATCTTTTGGGAAAACATCATAATCATTATGATCTAACAATATTTTTTGGCTAAAGCCTGTTAGTTCTTCACCAGATTTATTTAATAAAGCGTAGCGTAAGTCAGAGGCGTGTTTGAGAAAAATCATATGTGGAATATTGTCGATAATATTGTCTAAGAGCTGATTCTTTTCGTCAAGCTGTTTTTGTGTTGTATTTAATTCTTCCCGCTGTATTTTCTCATGTAAAACCAGTTTATATATACTTTTCAGTAGTCCAGTTAGAACAAATATATAACTGACTTTTTTCAATAAATGTGCAGCGTCAAATTCAATATCAAACAAGACCTCTGAAGTAGACATGAAAATAATTTGTGCTATTACGCTTATGATTAATGAGAGTGTAAGCCAAAATTCAAAAATATCATTTTTCCAGTTTCCTTTGACAATGTAGCCATAGAGGGCTAATGAGAAAAATAACGCTGGTATTAATTCTTCTGGTCTACTCAATATAAATTCATGATAATACGCATTGGGAAGCGGGACAAACGCAAAAAATAGAAACGTTGCGAGTGTACTGATGGAAACAAAGGTATAAAGAGCTCTTTCATCTATATTAGTGTTTTTCCTATATCTAAAATGGATATAACTCCAAAAGAGAAATATTGATAAAAAGAGCCTAGACGCTATCCAGCTCCAAGGAATAAGGGATGAAGGTATACTAGGAAAGAGTTCAGCAAAAAAGATGGACGTGACTATAGTGTGATACCCATCTAAAAAAGCTGTTCCAAAGAAACCAACGCCTATTAATAAAAACAGTTGATTGCTTTTGTTCGTGTGGTAGTGTATAAGCGATAATATTCCAACAAACATCGCTAATAAGGTAGCAATTGTTTCCATGAGAGTATGAAGAGTTGTGTTTCCATGCCACTCTATAGATCTGAGTAGCGGGTAAGCTAAGAGCAGAAGTATTGTTACAAAAATAAATATATATTTTCTTTTAGTCTCTAGGACCATCTTTACAACCTTTTTGCTTTTTTTTAGTTACTATCAAAAGAGATATTATGAATAATTATACCTTCATTGACTTAACGGCCATTGTAGTCGTTATAGCATCGCTTGAAAAAGAAAACTATAGGTGGCGACTGACCCTAAAATTGCAACTGCCCCTTCAATACAGCAAGGTCAATTTAACACTTATTTCAAGATGGTAAATAGAAAATGAATAAGGAAAAGTTCGTCTTAAAAAGCAGTAGAAAGTTGTAACCATGGTCTCCCCACGAGGACTCGAACCTCGAGCTAGGCCTTAGGAGGGCCCTGCTTTATCCTGTTAAGCGATGAAGAGAAAAAGAGGTGGTATTATAACCAAGAGAGCGTAATATTACCTCTTTTTTAATGCTTGGAGAAAAGAAACTTCATCCAAGCGTTACCGGTTACCATCGAGAGATAAGGGCCAGGTTCACTTTTGTATATTCCGGAACAGTTGTACCGTTGACGCTGTTCGAATTGCCTGACATTTGTCCGGAAAGATCGAGCTGGAACCATTTCACACCGATACCTAAGCCTGCTGTATAAATCAAACCTGCCTGATCACCAGAGTGCAGGTTCTGCATAAGACCACCTCGCAGTGAGAGGGCAAAAAAGTCGGTAAACGGTTCATAGTTCAGACCACCGCCGAGCATCTGGCTCTCTACATCACTGTTGAGTGTTTTATTACTGGTAATGTCATAATCAGCCGCGATCTGTAAAGAGTCGAGAATGTTGTAGGCGACACCGGCCCGAACTAAAGGGTCAACCGTATAGGTGCTGCCGTCGGCAAAGTCAAACTTCGGCGCATTGAGGTTTTTAGCCACCAATCCAAAGGTCAGATCGTAGTCAAAAGCGGGTTGGTAGGCCAGACCGATGTCGACGCCGAAATTGGAACTTTGTTTATCTTTCTTCACGTCGGTTCCGTTATCTATTTGGCCGGAGTTGTCGATTTTGTATTTATCTGTGTAGGTGACGGCTTGCATATATTTGAGCGCGCCGCCGACCATGATATTTCCTAGCGTTGTTTCAAAATTGTGGCCATACGCTACAGGGACTTCAGCAAGCACTACACCTTGTACATCCATGTATGTAAGACCGTTGTTGACGGCAAATTCGATTGATGAACTTTCGTACTCTGCTTTAGTGCTATTAGCTGGAGTGATAGGTGACCCATCAATTTTAGTGTAGACGCCACCATATTCAAAGATAAGCTGATCGTGTGCTTGATCTACGACAGCTGTTACTGCGGAGTCCGATGCCCCAAAGACACCGAATCCAAATCCATAGACTTGTGCGCCAATGTAGGCTTGTGGTGTGACCGAGATGGCATCGCCGTTCATATCAATAATAATGCCGGTACCATCAATAAGCGTTTGTTGGTCTTCCGGTGTTAGACTTGTTACATTTTGCGATGCTTTATCCAGGGTGTCCATAAAGCCGATATCATCCAGCTCAGTCACGGGGGCAAGTGCCCCCTGGTCATACGTGCTGATACCGGCGCCCATAGAGACTTCAACCGTATAGGGCGTTTTACCCAAAAGGGCAGGGTTATTGTAGGCCGCGAGCGAACCGGCAGAGTTTGCAACAGAAGCCCCGCCCATGGAGATCGATTTATATCCCAGAGTCTCGAATTTCATGGCATGTAGGGAACTGGCGCTTAAAAGCAGGATAGTTGCAAAAGAGAGGGCTGATTTAGTGTGCATAGGAACTTCTTTTTTTGAGTTAACGTAAATAATAGCATAAGAAGATTATTTCTATGTTACGTCAATTTAAATTTTATTATAGACATAGAAATATTGCGAGGAAGGCAGAGATAAAGTGTGCTGAATAAACCATGTGGTAGGATTGCGATAATATTTATGAGCCTTATTGTTTGGCAAGGATAAAGAATGGTCAAAGTAGCTGCAGTTCAAATGGCAATGGATGATAATAAAAAAACGAATATAGATAAAGCAGAGGCATTGGTCAGAGAAGCTTCTACTCATGGGGCTCAGGTTGTCTTGCTGCCTGAACTATTCGAAGGGCTTTACTTCTGTAAAGATATGGATAAAAAGTATTTTTCTTGGGCTAAAGAGCGTGAAAGGAATCCGTTGATCGAACGTTTCAGTGCCTTGGCAAAAGAGCTTGATGTGGTCTTGCCTTTGAGCTACTTTGAAAAGTCAGGCGAGAACTATTTTAATTCGCTTGTGATGATCGATGCAGATGGCAAGGTGCTGGAGAACTACCGTAAAACCCATATTCCAGATGGTGCGGGCTATGAAGAGAAGTTCTATTTTGAACCCGGGGATACCGGATTTAAGGTGTGGACGACAAAATATGCCAAGATCGGTGTCGGGATCTGCTGGGACCAGTGGTTTCCGGAGACGGCACGTTCACTGGCGCTAATGGGTGCGGAGCTTATCTTCTACCCTACTGCTATCGGCAGTGAACCTGAGATCAATGTAGACTCGAGTGCGCATTGGCAGCGTGTACAACAAGGGCACGCTGCTGCCAACACGGTACCGGTAATTGCGGCCAATCGTATTGCCATGGAAGAGGGCGAAAGTTGTACATTGACGTTCTACGGCTCCTCTTTCATGACGGACTGTACAGGCGAAAAAGTCGCCGAGGCCTCACGTGACAAAGAGGAGATCATTTACAGTGACTATGATCTTGAAGCGAACAAAAAACAGCGGGAATATTGGGGCCTTTTCAAGGACCGCCGCCCCGATATGTATGACGAGGTATGCAGATCATGATTAAAATAGTACTTCTTATTGGCATCACAGTCTTGCTTTTTGCAAGAGGATACGACGTTCCTGAGAACCGTTCACAGGCTAAAAAACTGATAAAGATGATCCATCTTGACTACAAGACTACTTTATTGAATGACTGTCAGTATATTTATGATCCGAAATCGTGTATGGACATCACGATTGTCGATACAGCTACCTGCAGCGTAAAGCAAGAAAATCAGAGGATGCAATGGATACAGGTCGTTCCCGACACATTTTATGGGCGTACGATGGCCTGTATGAATAAGGATATCTGTGTCAGTGAGTTCACCGGTAAGGCCTATCGAGGGAACCTCTGCTGCCGCCAGACGAATGCCGAATACAGAAAGATGGAAGCGGATCTTTTTAACCTTATTCCTGTAGTTTCGGCCATTGCTGAGCAACAGGAAGGTAAGCCATTCGGAGAGGTTGAAAAGCCGACATCTCTGATCGGAAAGGTCAAAATCGACAGCAACTACATCGAACCGCCTGATGAACTCAAAGGTGATATTGCCCGCGTCTATCTCTATATGGATCAGCGTTATGAGCTACACCTCTCAACAGCAGAGAAAGAGATGTTCCAGCGCTGGCATAAGCTGGACGCAGTGGATGCGAGAGAGTGTGCTATTGCAAAGATCATTATGAAAGTGCAGGGTGCGAACAACGATTTACTGATAGAGGGATGCAAGTAGGTCAAGGCTGGAAGACGACCTTCGTTATTTGACTCTTGTTTTCAGCTGCGTATATTTACGGTTTAGGAAATCCCTGGATCTTCTCGTCTGGGGTGATCTCTTCGAGGAGGATTTTAAACTCTTCAAGGCTGTAGAGGCGAAGCATTTCATTTTTCAAGGCGTTAAGTTCATTGGAAAACCCCCGTTTTGAAAAGAGGACAAACTCATCAGCCTCGAAGCCGGCAAGAAGAGACTTCTCTTTGAGTTTGGTGAGTTCGCTTTTGTTGATCTTGGTATTGGTGTATTTGCACTCACCTACAATGATCTTTCCAGATGCGGTTTTGGCCATGATGTCGATCTCGACCTGTCTGTCCCAGTAGCTTCCTACTTCTACTATCGGGTCATCTTTGAACTCTTTTTTGAGCAGTTCAATCGAGAGCTTTTCAAAGACTAAACTGCTGAAACTTAGTTCACGGCTTTCAATACGTTTTTTGACTTTGTCATAGTCTCCTTCTTGGATACCTTTGAAGAAGGGTGCGATAAAAGAGAACCAAAAACGCATAAAGGGGAGAGTGAAATTCAGTTTGTCCGAGATCTGATGTTTTTCGATCTCTTTTTTTAATTTTTGGGCGGGGTACTCTTTTTCTGCCGGATCCTCACGCGATGGTTCAATCTCAATTATCCCTGTTTGGCAGAGATAGTGAATAGCTGCAAGGCCTGCTTTTTCGGAAATACGGGCGCGTTTAAAGGCTGAGTGTGTTCGACGGTCTCCCAAGGCAATACCGCTTAATAGTGCATGATTAATAGTATCGCCCAGTGTCATATCGATGATATGGTTATACAGATGACCATAATTGTCCAAGACAAGCTCTTCGATAAGCTCCATCAGCGGTATGTCTGTATCGATATCCCATCCAAGCCCGCCAAAAACAGCAAAGTACTCTATAGCCTCTTCGAGAGAGTTTGGGTAGTTTCGAATATAAAAAGAGCGGAACTGGCGCAACAGTGAAGGTTGAAAGTTAACGATAGGAGGGCCTTTAAGTCATTTGTTAAATTATAGCAAAATACTCAAAGAGAACTCGAAAGATACTAAAGCTCTCCTCCCCATTGCAAGGTGTCAAGTCCATATTTTTCACGCAGCGATGAGGTGCTCTGTGTCAGTCGGTGACGTTTTGTGTCCTCTTCATACTCCAGCAGCGAAAAGGTGTGGTGGTTGCTTTGCGTGAAGGCGGAGCATGAAAGCCCGATCCGGATAACTTTTAAGTTGGTATAGATATCCGCCTGTTCAAAAAGCTCAAGCAGGGTGGTGCGTAAAAATGGCTCACTGAAAAGACGGTTGATGGTGATAGCGGCATTGCCTTTTTGATTCATGTCGTAGCGGATTGAGACGGTGTAATGGGTGGGATGTTTGTTCATACGAATAAGAGCATGGGAGAGGTGGCGTGAGAGTATGATGACACAGCGTTTGAGCTCTTTTCGATCTATTTCCGGGTCAAATGTACGTGAGATGCCGATAGATTTACGTTCTCTCTCTTGCTGCAGCGGTGTCTTGTCTATGCCGCAGACCCGTTCATAAAGCTCTTTTTGAGATTTGGTCGAGTGTAAAAAGATATTGGGATGCTTCTGTATCTCTCCCAGGGTAGTGAGTCCTCGAGCTAAGAGTACGGCCTCTGTTCTACGTCCGATACCGGGGAAATCTTTAAGCGGCTTCTCCTTTATGAACGCATCGACTTCGTGCGGGTAGACGATTTTAGTGCCAAAGGGTTTGGCATCATTGGTCGCCATTTTCGCTGTGAATTTTGAGTAGGCCGCTCCAATAGAGAGAGGCAGCTTCAATACCTCGAGTGCTTCATGTTTGAGATCGTCAATAAATTGCGGGACATCTTTGTCATCGACCCAGCCATCCAGGTCCCCGTAAAACTCATCTATACTGCCTTGCTCCATAACAGGAATACGCTCTTGCAGAAAGATCTTGAGTTTATACGAGAGCTCTTGGTAGAGCCGCATGTTGGGCTGTTTGATGATGATCTCAGGACAGAGCTGCAGCGCTTCACGTATCGTACAGCCCGTTTTGACCCCGTAGGCTCTGGCTTCATACGAAGTGGTTGTCAGCATCCCTCTGATACGTCCATCGGGATCGATGAACTTGTTGAGGTCGTTTTGTTTGGACGATTGGTGCTCAAAAAAGTAGGCGGGTACAAAGGCTCCGCTGTTTTTTAGGTTCAAGAACTGGCGGCTCTTTTTATGCGAAAATATCTTGGTGTCCCCCCGTCCGCCAATGCCTACGGGTTTGCCTTTTAGGTTGGGGTCTATGGTACGTTCGGCTGAGACAAAAAAGCAGTCAAGATCAATGTGGATTTTCATGAGTTAAGCATATCTGATTTGTTGATTTTTTGCGTGATATATGGCAAGATGAAAGGGTTTTTTATTTTAGTCGGGATGTTGAACTAGAGTGTAAAAATTGCCTTTGATGTAGATTTTTTATTTGAACTTTTAGAGTTTCTGGAATGAATAATTTTTATTTCATACACTCATACTTTTTTCACGATGCGAAATTTCACGACTTATCATTTAGTGATTCACTGTATTACGCTGTTGGCACTTAAGTTCCGCCCTGTGCGGCACTTTAGCGCTGTGTCACCGCAAAAAAGCTCTCGCAACGGCTGCGAGGTGAGAACCGTAAAGTAAAAGCCAACTGCTTGGCTTTTATAGGTTCGGAACCAAAGGTGATGTCGCTATTCGACCACCGAAGGCCTGTTGTCGACTGCCATCCTTGCTGGGGTCTACGTCGTCGGTACTTCGTACATCGACTTTGTTTCCAACCTTACAAAAGCCAAGCAGTTGGCTTTTGCTTAACAGGTCTCACCTAAAAACGACAAACTCGCTTCACTCAAACAGTGCCATTTTCTTAACGGATGCGCTAGAGTTCCAGTCTGCTCTGTAGATGTTGCAAAAGAGTCAAGCGGTAACGCATCATCTGACGCGGTGATGCTAAAAGCATAACACCTTGTCGCGTCGACCTAGAGTAGACAAGAAATTGCCTTCTCCTTAACGGTCTTTGGCTGTTAAAGCTTGCGCTTTAATCCCTGTTCGAATATCTTGAGGGGAGACACTTCTTTGTGTCGAAAAAATTCTATCGTTCGGAGTTCAAGCAAATATTGGCGTCTAACCGCCAATTAGCCCGGAAGTCGATAAGTTATTTTGTAAGATGAGAATATAGTGCCGGAGGGTATTGCCCTTTTCTTTTTTTGGTTACTTCTTTCTTTTGGGCAGGCAAAAGAAAAAAAGTAACGTACTATTGCTATGAAGTAATAAAAGAAGTACGAAATGGTATAAAGTTGAATATCCAAGATCTGATCTATAGTGTCGAAATTTATACTTTATAGACTCCCCTTTCTTTTTTTGCGCCGTAAAAAAA
>JAQIBF010000155.1 GCA_027859195.1 Helicobacteraceae bacterium | reverse complement strand
AGATCAGCCTCTTGCCTAGTATCAAAACGTCCTAATACAATACTTTTTCCATCTTTGCGTGTTTCTGCCTTTGGAGCCTCTGTTTTAAACTGTGGAGGAGCACCTAATGGAGCAGAGCTGAGTGTCGCAGACGAAGCCGCCAGTAAAGTTAGTAAAATTATAAAACTCTTATTCAAACCGTTTTCCTTGATAATATGCTAAAAAAATAGAGTAGCATAAAATCATGTAAGCAAACTTGATATGCTCTTTTTCGAAGCAATTAAAAGGCAGAAACCACCTATTCGGTTTATATATCGAAGTTGTTATCTATCTCTTAAACGTAGTAAAATTCGAACCGTCAGGAGACCACTTGACATATCTTATGCTACAATATCTCAACAAAAAAGAAGGTTCTCTTATGCAAATAAAATATGTCGGTCCTAAACCGCTAATATCCAAAACGGAAATAAGCTTTGATCCACAATATGACGACAGATATATTTACTTGAATATTACCGTTCAGCTTTTAAGAGCTTTGGATCACCAATCTTTTGAAGAGAAGACCTACCAATATCCAATCGACAGTCAACGCCTTTCTGACAGTGATATTATTAATGGGTTAAACAAGTATTGCCCCAATTTGGAGAGCACCGTACAAACGAGTATAAAAGCAGAACAACGCATAATTGACGATGAAATCAAACATGTAAAAGAGAACATGCCTATTTCAGAAACTGAGAAAGAAGCGCTTATTAAAAATATGAAGATGATGCAGAGCTATCGTCTTCAGTATGCAATCAACGAAACAGTCTACAATTCTGCCATACAAGCTCTTGCCACTTGCGTTAAAGAAGATCATATTGATTATATTATTGTGCCTATGTTTCAGCGTTTTGCAGCAGTGCTGCACTCAGTTCAAAGTGAGCTTTTGGAACAAAAATTCCCGATTGATACAAAAATAGATATTTATGAAGAAAACGGCAAATTAATGGCAAAGATGGAAGTAAAAAGCAGGTAGGTCATAAACTGCAGCTACCTTTAGATCGTTGCTGTTTATGTTCCTTGATTCAGAATGCAGTTACCAGTGAGCGAGTAGAAAGAGGTGAGCTGTACTAATCGCTAAGTACTACTTATTTCACCTGAGCGATTGTCTGTGCGTACGATACTTTTTCGTTGACGTCAACACCCAGATCCAAAAACTCCGGTTCGGCAATGATCACGATTGTCGATCCCATCTCAAAGCATCCGAAGTCATCATTTTTAGTGAGTTGGACCCCTTCTGCGTATTCATATACGCTCACTTCAGTAGAACTTGCATTGGTCTGAATCGATGGTTCGAATGCAACCTGCATCACACCGACATTCAGCGCACCTACCAGTATCATATAGAAGAGCTTGCCTTCGTTGTTCAGACACTCCAATACAACACGCTCATTCTCAATAAAAAGATTGGGCTGTTTGTTCAGGTATCGCATATTGACCGGGTAGAGTTTACCCGGGATATGGACCGCTTTCATAACGGTCAGGTCACATGGGATGTGGTAACGGTGATAATCTTTAGGAGAGAGATAGAAGTTGATAAAGTCACCATCTATCAGCTTTGCCTTGTTGACATCATCAATCTTATCACCTAATAGATCATTGATGTTGTAATACATTCCCTTAATGTGCAGGGCAATATCTTCATGCAGTCGGCCACACTCCGTGATCAATGCGTCACAAGGCGAGATAAAGTCTTTAGGATCTTCAGAAAATGATCTTGGTGTTTCAAGATGACGGGTAAACAGTGCATTAAGCGATGTGTATGTCGTTGGATCACGAAACTCGCTCATATCGAGTCCCATCAGGTTGACATACCCTTTATTGATCAGATTTTGAATAGGTTTTGGAAAATATGCATTGGCAAACTTACCAAATCCTTGTGAAAATAGACTTGTTAAATGGCGCATTATGACTCCTTTGTGATCTCTGGCTGCAGCGGTCGTTTTGCCAACTCTTCAATAAGCACTGTTGCATAACACCCTTTTGGCAGTGTAAAGTGCATCTCAAACCACGCTTCGTTCTCTTTGTACTCGTATTCTACATCTGCAGGATAGACCCAAGCGTAACGGCGGTCGCCGTCAACCTGTGTATAATCCATGTCAAATTCTTTTTCGATCTCACCGGCAAGACCGGTAGCCCGACGGGAACGTTTACCCAGTAACAGACCAGTTGGAACGATATCTTTCTCATTCATGCGCACTATATCTTTTTCATCGCCTTCGAATTCAAAAGGAGAACCATGAGGATAGTGTTTTAAAATATCGCCCTTAAAGATCTTGAATGGATGTTCTTGTTTTTTGAGTGCGGCAATGACATCTTCGGGCATGTTTAACACATCACAAAGTGCGGCAGGTTCAAAGCTGGAAACAAGCGAGTTTATCTCAAGACGACGGCTTAACCACAGGTTGAACATGTGACTTTGAAAAGCGTTGATATAGAGGCGTTTAAGTTTTACGTTCCGCTCTTTTCGCTTAACCCTTAAAATCGCGTCACCAAGTTTATAGTTATGGCCATCAGCACCAAAACGCTGGTATCCAAAAAAGTTGGGCATACCCTCTTTTTTAATCATCTTCAGCGCTTCAGAGAGTTTCTTAGCAGCTGTAGGATTCACCTTTTTAAGACGAATAAAAAAACGGTTGCCTTTCAAGTGTCCTAAACGAATTTTATTGTTGTGATAGGTTCGCTCAAGAAACTTTATGTTTTCATGTTCAAAACTTGCCAGCTTCTCTTCATGCTTTTTCATGATCGAAATGTATTGCTTTGTCAATGCATTTTTATCTTTCAGTCCGGCATACCCGATCTCACGTGCATTGATACCAAGATGATTGGCAATTATACTGATCGCATCCCAGGTAGCAAGATTTTTCTTGCGCATGAGTAGAACCAGGTGTTCACCTTCGCCGCTAAACTCATAAAGCGGTTGTTCGTCAACAACAAAGTCACGAGGGTTTTGTCTAAAGTGAAACGAGATGGGGGTGTGTGAAAGTGCGTAAAATCTGTTCATGGTGTCCTAAATTACTGTTGAACCCAAAATATGTTATGGGTTTAAAAATGGTGTGCTTTACAGGGTCTTCTATAAGCAGTACGATCTGCTTTGGCAAATATCTGTAGAGGGGTACGGTTCTTAGCAGCTAAACGAATGAGCTTTTTACGTTGACGCGGATTAAATCCGACCAGCATCTCATACTCTTCACCGCTGCAAAATAGCTTTTTATCTAAACGCTTATTAAAGTGGAATCCTACCCTATTTAAGCTATAAAGCCGCTCAAGATCACTGCCAAGGCCATCAGAGATATCCATACCACAAGAAAGTGATTTGGTTGCATCAGCGATAAAGGCGCTGCGAAGGGAGAAATTGACGAACTTAGACCCAGAGTGAACCTTGCCGCCATTTAGCAGATAACGAAGATCTCTCGCACTTTTGCCTAACGAACCGGTATAGGCAAGTAGATCACCTTTTTTAAGGCCATCCCGGCGTAAAGGACGCTCACTATGTGAGATTATAGTGATAGAGATATCAAGTTTACGGTTGGACACAGTGTCTCCACCAATGATCTCCACTCCGTATTTTTCTGCAGCTTCTTGGAACCCTGAATGCAGCTCTTTTAGATCATGCAACGAGTAGCTAGAAGGTATTGCAACACTCAATAAAGCGTATTGTGCTTTAGCATTCATCGCCACTGCATCAGAGATGTTTACAAGCATTGATTTATAAGCAATCTGTTTTAGTGTCATCCAGGAACGTCTAAAATGGACATCCTCGCAAAAGGCATCGTTACTATAGATCTGCTTACCAATAACAGCTCCATCATCACCAATATGGCGGGTATGAGCAGAAAAGAGTTTTATAAAATAACTTTCTACGTTCACATCGCTATCTTTTTTATTTGTATTTTATCCAAACCAACCGTTAATTATCTACCGACGAAAAGAAATATGGTCTCTATTTAAGACTCAAATAAACCCATTCACAATAAAATGTACACAAACACAAATTAACATTCCTATTAAGGTCATACATGCAAATCTCAATCTTTAAGATCTTTGGCACAATAAAGTCACTTTTTATGGTTGCCCTGCTTTTAGTAATACTCCTTTTCGCCACGATATTAAGCGAATATGCCTCTTTCTATAAATTAGAAAACTTACAAAAGCAGAAAGAACTTGCAACAGCTGTATATAGCCTGAGCCGTGAAGACCTGGATATCTCTAATATTCAGTTTCGCGGCAGTAATAACATGTTAAAACATGAGGGAGAAGCGCTTGCAAGTATTTATGACTATGACTACATCAATAGATATTCAAAATCAAATACATACATCAATGATCTAACTAAACTCCAATATGCAATTCGCGACTTTAACATTGCTTCAGCCAGTTGGTATACGCAAGAAGAGATCGATGCAGAGGAACTTCAAACACGTAAAGAAGCCTTTACAAAAACATATCAGGCATTGATGACTCAGATCAGTACTGTTACATCACAAAACATCACTTTTGAGAAAAGACGCTTCCTGATCGAATTAGGAGTAGTAATTGCGTTGCTGTTTATAATTATACTGGGTACTTTTTGGGTCTATCGCCGCCTGACCCTGATTCAAAAAGACATAACATCGCTGCATGCAGCTGATCATGAAGAGATATCAGAATTTGCCACCTCAGAAGCAGATACGATCTCTAAACAGATGGGGCGGTCAGTGAAGTCGCCTATGGTTCAAAATCCGGCCTATCTCGACAGTGTTACCGGAATTAATAATTTTAAAGGCTTTTTACATGAGTTTAGCGACAAAAAATCGCAAAAAGTCGGGAACTACACCGCTATCTGTATCTTTGCCATTGACAAGCTCAACGAGTTGGAAATGCAATATTCTCAAGAGTTTACAGAGCTTATTATAAAAAAAGTCAGTTTCATGCTCTCGCTTTACCGTCAGCATAATGATGTCATCGGTCGTATAGAACATAATCAGTTCACGATCATTCTCTCACGCCAAGACAAGACTAGCGCCATTAACGATTGTGAGCTCATTCGAAAAAGTGTTGAAGAGACTCCGTTTAAAACAGCAGACGGGAAAGACCTTACTGTCACGTTAAGTGGTGCATTTGTACAAAAAATGTCAACTCAGACCCTCGATGAAATACTCAAGAAAGCCAATAAAATATTGCTTAAGTCAATACAATATGGCGGTAACCGCATAGCGCAGCTTCGTGACAAAAGTACTGCCTTAAAGTAGCATAACGACAATTTGCTACTAATTTTCCCACTCTATCCAAACTTCAGACAAAAAAGTGTCACTTTACGCCACTATTTTCCTCTTTAATCCTAGATAGGTATTTGAGACGCTATAATCGATTTTTATTATGTACACTCTATTGAAGGACGGTTAATGAGTATTACTATTCATACTTATGATGCAGTAATTGTTGGAGCGGGTCTAGCTGGTAATGCAGCAGCACGTGAACTACAAAAATCTGGCAAAAAAGTCGCAGTTATTACAAAGCTACATCCTCTACGCTCTCACTCAGGTGCAGCGCAAGGTGGTGTAAATGCCGCATTCAGCGACGAAGACAGTGTTGAACTGCATGAATTTGACACAGTTAAAGGTTCTGACTACCTAGCAGACCAAGATGCTGTTGAGTTTATGTGTAAAAATGCCCCGGAGACAATTCGGTGGGCAGAACGTATGGGTGCCGTGTTTAGTCGTCAAAAAAATGGCAAGATCGCACAACGCCCATTTGGCGGACAATCATCTCCACGTGCTTGTTATGCAAAAGACCGTACAGGTCTTACACTGTTGCAAACAATATACGAACAAGCTTTCCGTGAAGGTGTTGACTTTTGGGATGAGTGGTACGCTGCTGACATTCTCTATGAAGATGGCAAAGCCTACGGTGTTGTCGCATTTAACATTCGCAATATGGAAAAAGTGATCATCAATGCCAAATCTGTTCTTTTTGCAACAGGTGGCTATGCACGTTCTTTCAAGATCAATTCTAATGCCCATGCCAACACAGGTGATGGTCTTTCCATTGTTGCTCGTCACGGTCTACCACTAGAAGATATGGAGTTTGTACAATTCCACCCGTCAGGTCTTTCAGGAAATGGTGTACTTATCTCTGAAGCTGCACGTGGAGAAGGCGGACGTCTTGTCAATTCTGAGGGTGAACGCTTTATGGAAAAATACGCGCCGAATGCAATGGAACTTGCATCACGTGACGTTGTTGCCCGTGCAATTATTCAAGAGATTCGTGAAGGTCGCGGTGTAGGTCCTCGTAAAGATGCTGTCTTTATTGACCTAACCCACCTTGGAGCCGATCTTATTATGGAACGCCTTCCTGAACTTCGTGATCTAGCGATCACATTTTTGGGTCTGGACATGATCAAAGAACCGATCCTTATTTCTGCTACGGCACACTACTCTATGGGTGGTATCCCTTGTGATATTGACGGCCATGTCCGTAAAAACAACACTGAATTTGTAGAAGGTTTCTATGCTGCCGGTGAGTGTTCGTGTGTGAGTGTACATGGAGCAAACCGCCTAGGTGCCAATTCCGTTCTTGAAGCACTTCTTTTCGGTCGTTTTGTCGGTAAATCTATGGTTAAAGATATTGATGACATCAAACTTAAGGTCGCAACAGAAGCTGATGCCGATCGTATGAATGCTGAGATCGAGTGGGTTCTGACTAACAATGGTACAGAACGTGTTTCGGTACTGCGCAGTGAACTACAACAGGGTATGACTGACAATGCCGGTGTTTTCCGTACGGAAGAGACACTTAAAGAACAAGTTACAAATATAAAATCTCTTCGTGAGCGTTACAAACACATTCGAATTGATGATAAATCCAAGATCTTTAACACAGAGCTTCAAGAAGCTATCGAGTTCGGTCATATGCTTGACTACTCACTCTTTATCGTAGAGAGTGCTTTAGCGCGTAAAGAGAGCCGCGGTGCTCACTTCCGTGAAGATTTCAATACACGTGATGACGTGAACTTCTTAAAACACACTATGGCTTATATGGATGAAGCAGGCGACATTACACTTGACTACATGGATGTCGTTCTTGGCAAACATGAACTTAAAGCAAGAACATACTAAGGAGACGACGTGAATAACAATTCAATAACAACAAAAGATGTCACATTCAAAGTATTTCGTTTTAACTCAGAAACAGACTATCTGCCAATGTACAAAGAGTACAAGATGGAGGTCACATCTGAAGAGGTTGTCTTAGATATCATGGACCGTATCAAATGGGATATAGATGGTAGTTTCTCATACAGAAGAAGCTGTCGTCACGGTATCTGTGGTGCTTGTGCTATTCAAGTCAATGGTAAAGCTACACTTGCATGTAAAATGAACTTACATGAACTGACCAATATCTTTGGTAATGAGTTGGTCATTGAACCACAGAGCACCAAACGTGCTATTAAAGATATGATTATCGACAAGTCTGATTTCTGGGAAAAACACGCTCAGGTCACACCATATCTTAACAGTCACATCGACGAGCACCCTGAGATGGAGTGTGTCGTTTCTATTGAAGAGAACGATCGTATTATGGAAGCAGATCTTTGTATCCAATGTGGTGCATGTCACTACGCTTGTCCGGTTGTCGAGGTCAATGAGCACTTTATCGGGCCGGCTGCCTTTGTCAAGGCGTACCGTTTTGAAGCAGACGTGCGTGATGAATCACACCTCGAACGCCTCGAAGTGGTCTCTCGACCAGACCAAGGTGTTTGGGACTGTGTTAAGTGTTTCGAATGTGCTGAAGCATGTCCGAAAGATATCAATCCGATCGGGAAGATCACAAGTCTTCACCAAATGATCTTTAAAGATAAAGTGTATACCCATCCTGTTGCTGAACGCCACGCAGTCGGTTTTGCACACTCTATCAAGAAACACGGTTTACTTGATGAAGGTGAACTGGTACGTTACTCTGAAGGAAATATTGGTGTGCTTAAACACGTACCGGTTGCTCTTAAGATGTTCAAAAAAGGCAAGATCGTTCTTCCATGGAATATGCCGAAATCAGATAACCTTGATGAGCTCCAAAAACTCATCAAATCATCTTCAACAACGAAATATTAGGAGTCAGGTATGTCTAAATTAAAATATGCCCTTTTTACAGGTTGTACAGCAAAAGAGTCAACACCTGAACAGATGATGTCAACAATGGCTGTTGCCGACAAACTTGGCATCGAACTTGTTGAGTTAACAGAAGCATCTTGTTGTGGGGCATCTCACCTTCAAGACTATGATGACTTTTTGTCATTAGTACTGAACGCACGGAACATCGCTTATGCTGAAAAGCATGGTCTTACTATGGTCACCATCTGTAATACCTGTCAGCTTAACACAGCGATGACAAAGCACCGTCTTGACAACAATGCTGAACTTAAAGCACGTGTTAACGAAAAGCTTGGTGAAGTCGGCCTTGAGTACAAAGGTACTTCTTTAGTTACGCACTTTCTTTATGCTATTATCGATGATTTCGGTCTAGATAAGATCAAAGAGATGGTTGTTAAGCCTCTTAGCCAGTTTAACATCGCACCATTTTACGGTTGTCATAACATTCGTCCTTCTGAGCTTCAGAATGAGA
>JAQIBF010000116.1 GCA_027859195.1 Helicobacteraceae bacterium | reverse complement strand
AGTCATCTTTGAAGAGTTTAAAGGTACCGGTAACTCCGAAGTTGTTCTTAGCCGTAAGATCGCAGAACGTCGTATCTTCCCTGCAATCGACCTTCTAAAGTCAGGAACACGTAAAGAGGAACTTCTTCTTGGCCCAGAGGTCTTGCAAAAAGTCTTTATTTTACGTTCGATGCTGCATAAACAAGAAGACGAGATCGAAGCACTTAAGTTTCTTTATACAAAAATGAAAAAAATGCCGACAAACGAAGAGTTCTTAAACATGATGAACGAGGCGCAATAAGCCCTATGAGAGTCGGTGTATTTGACAGCGGTATTGGCGGGTTAACAGTCGTTAAGTCTCTGCTCGAGCACCAACTCTTTGAAGAGATCATCTATTTTGGAGATACGGCACGTGTGCCTTACGGGGTAAAAGACAAAAACACGATTGTCCGTTACTCTCTAGAAGCTTTAGAGTTTTTCAAAAACTTCGAGATCGATCTGCTGATCACCGCCTGTAATACTGTCAGTGCTTATGCACTTGAAGAGATGCGGGCACAAGCTCCTTTTGATGTTATCGGTGTCGTCGAACCCGGTATCATTGCCACCAAAAATGCACTCACAGACCCTAATGCCAAAGTCCTCGTTCTTGCTACGCATGCTACTGTCTCATCCAAAGCATACGAAACGATGCTCAAGGCAAGAGGATTTAACAATACCATTTCCAAAGCGACGGGTCTTTTTGTCCCAATTATTGAAGAAGGACTCTTTACCGGAGATATTCTCAGAAGTACGATGGACTACTATTTTAAAGATCTTGAACACCCTGATGCCATCATACTCGGCTGTACGCACTTCCCTTTGATCGCTGATGCGATTGCTGATTATTTCCATAACAATGTCACGTTGATCCACTCCGGAGAGGCGATTGTCGAGTATCTTGAAACACACTATGTCTTTACAGAAAAACACCCTGAGCCCAGGATCAAGTTCTTTGCCTCGGAAAATCCGGAAGCTTTGCGAAAAGTAGCCCAAAACTGGCTTGATCTGCCCGAAGAAAAATAGACTATCACGTTTCAGTACAAAGGAGACGATACCTTTGTCCAACATCTCAGCACCTCTCTTTTCAACGCAGAATCAATCTTTTTTCAAGCTGTGCTACAGATTATAATTGCCTAATTATCCTCTTCAAAAGCGTAGCTGTGTTACACTCTTATAATTTCAAAAAGAGGCATTAGAGTGAATGAAAGTTCCGAAGTTTTAGCACGAAAATATCGCCCTGATAGTTTTGACGAACTGATCGGTCAAGAGACGATTTCACAGACCCTTTCTCTTGCCCTGGACTCTAACCGTCTTTCGCATGCTTACCTCTTTTCAGGACTACGCGGTTCAGGAAAGACATCAACAGCGCGTATCTTTGCCAAGGCGCTTATCTGTGAACAAGGCCCGATTTCTAAACCCTGCGGCGTATGTGAACACTGTATCATGGCTAAAGAGGGGCGTCATATTGACATCATCGAGATGGATGCAGCTTCCAGCCGCAAGATTGATGACATCCGCGACCTTATCGAGCATACCAAGTATAAACCCGCATCTGGGCAATACAAGATCTTTATTATAGATGAAGTCCATATGCTCACCAAAGAGGCTTTTAACGCCCTGCTTAAAACCCTTGAAGAGCCGCCACAATATGTCAAATTCATCTTGGCAACAACAGACCCGCTTAAACTGCCGGCAACCATCTTAAGCCGTACACAGCATTTTCGTTTTAAACGCATCTCTAATATCAATGTGGTTCATCATCTGCAACATATTCTCCAACTTGAAAATATCAGCTATGAAGATGCCGCTTTGGAGATTTTGGCGCGGAGTGGATCAGGCAGTCTCCGTGACACTTTGACCCTCCTCGACCAAGCTATCATCTACTCCAAAAATCATGTTGATATCCAGACAGTGACTGACATGCTCGGCCTTGTCGACCCCGAATTCCTGGAAACACTTTTTAGTGCCATTTTCAATAACAACAGAGAAGCTGTTCTCGGTTATATTCAAGAGCTTGAAGAGTATGAAGCGGAGATGGTGGTCGATGAGCTCATCGCCTTTTTAAAAGAGCGTCTTTATGCCCAAGACAGCCGCTACTCTATTTTACTCTTAGAGCGTTTTTTCCGCATTCTTTCTGACGCCAAATTACTTTTCAGTATCAACGCTGACGGCAGTTTTGTTCTCAGTATGATCTTTTTTAAGATGTTGGAAGCACTCAAAGTCAAAGAGATCGATAAGATGATAGAGTCCTTAGAGGCACAGATCAGCAGTGGCGCGCCAATGCCGCATACTGCTACTCCCGTACCCCTCAGACATGCTGTACCTTCAACATCACAGACACCACCTGAACAGAGCGCTGCGCCTGAACCAAAAACAGCTCAGAACAGCAGACAAGAGCAAAGCGATGTTCAACCGCAACAGGCAACTGCCCCTGAAACCTTTGAATCCGCACCGAAACCAGCGGTACAAGAGCCTGTTATCAGCGATGCCAGAGAACGTGCCATGTTTGAACAACTTATAAAAAAGATCGAAGACCGCAGTATCGATCTTGGACGATGCTTTAAAGAACAGATCGCTTTTGTCTCCTATAAGGAAAATATACTGACTTGGGAGAGTTGTGCGGACGATGCCTGTAAACAGCAACTTAAACACGGCTACAGTGTTATTAAACAGTTTGTGCGTGAGATCTTTGGCTTTGAGACAAAGATCAAAGCACAAAAGTGTTCAAACCCTGCATCACAGACACCACCAGAACAGAGCACTGCGCCTGAACCTACAATACCTCAAAACAGCAGACAAGAGCAAAACGATGTTCAGCAGCAACCGCAACAGGAAACTGCCCCTGAAGAGTTTGAACCCGCGCCCCAAGTCTCATCCATGACCGAAGAGTCAGAGGTCGGTACAGGTTCTTGTGTGACCAATTGCAGTGAGAGTGACCAATCGACCAGAGAGTTTGATGGCCAGGCCATCCTCAACGAGCCTATGATCCAAAAAGCAACGGAACTCTTCGAAGCCACAAAGATTACGATTCAAAATAAAGTGTAGTGAACCGTTTAAACACTTCCCTCTTTCACAAATGCCTGCTCGCTTTCTATGACGGCGCCTATGATGTCATATATGATGACAGACGCTATCTATTTCGAAAAGAGACCCATCTAAAGAACAAGCTTATAAAGATTTATGCTGAAGAACTGGGCGCGGTACTAACTTCACCTATTAGTTTTTTAATGTACGGTGTATCTTATTAGTATTTATCAGATGTACATACTTGAATTAATCTGCTCATTAACACTAACTATCTGACGTCTCATTTCCAACTAATTTGTTACATTTCATTTAACTATGCTACACAAATTATAAAAAACCATAATAATACAGTATATATAATATCAAAACGGTTAATATAACAAAAAAACATTAAAATAGTTTAATAATAGGAAAATGATTATATGTATATGAAAAGTCTATTATGTTTGTCATCCATAATGAGCATAGCTTGTAGTTCTATGATGGCGGATGAAACTGAAAAGTTTATAGGCGTTATAAAAATCAAAAGTGCAAAGGCGTATGGCAAGCCTTTACCTGATCGAAAATATGTTATTGGCAGCTATAGTTTAGGGACATTTGTGGAGTTGGAATCCTGTGATAGGTACGATTGGTGTAAAGTAAGTAACCAAGAGTTGTATATATCAAAAGCCGCCTTGGGTACGATGTACGTACCTGCAGAAGCGTATGATCGCAACGCACCTGTTTACCCTAAAATAGAAGGAAATCGATCTGTTGAGCCTGAAGCAAAAGAGGAGAAGAAATATGAAGAGATACCTGACAAACAAAAAGTACCTCAAACAAAAGTAGCTTCATGTATCAGGCTCAAACATATTGATCTCGATGAAAATGACATTTTAAACCATGATTCGCAAGATGAGCTTTTTAAAGATTACTACAGTCAGTGCATCGACTCCAATAGGTTGAAAGCCATACTTAACGATATCTCAAGATTCTATATCGATGCAGGTTATATTACGACTAAACCCTATCTCAAAGAGCAGGATGTTTTAGATGGGCAACTCGATATTTCAGTTTTACGGGGGTACATCGAAAATATTGTTAATGCAGAGACAAAAGAGTCTAATTGGAAAATTAAAACAGCTTTTATCCTTCAAAAAGGTGAAATCTTGAATCTAAGGGATTTGGAAACATCTTTGGAAATGGTCAATAGAGTTCCATCGAGTAACAGTCGATTTGAAATCATGCCCGGAACAAGTCAAGGACAAAGTATTGTTCAAATTAAAGAGAATGATGCATTGCCTTATCATTTACAGTTGGGGGTCACTGGCGAACAGGCCATCAATGATAACAACCCATATCTGACAGCCCTCTTCTCAATCGACAACCTACTCAATATAAACGATATTTTGTCCATAAACTACAACGGCAGTAAAGTACAAAAAGATTACCAAAGTAATTTAGGCGGTGAAGTTAACTACTCCTTTCCTATTGGAAGCTACTTGATGGAGTATGTATGGTTTATGACCACTTATGATCAAGCTGTGCTGGGTATAAATGATACTTACAGCACAAATGGAGAGACTAAAGGTTCAACACTTCGGATCAGTAAAATAATATTTCGAAATCAAAAGAACAAACTAAAACTTGCCGGTTCATTACAATATAAAGATACAAAAAACTACTTTTCAGACGTGCTAATCGATGTGTCCAGTTATAAAACAACGCAATTTCAAGTTGATCTGACACACACCTATTTGCAGAACTGGGGACAAATTAATACTACGTATAGCTTTTATAAAGGTACCGATTGGTTTGGCGCGAGAAAGGACAGTTTTTTCAATTCTGAAATTGATAACACCAGCCAAGCGAAATTGCAATTTACTAAGTATACGCTGGACACTAACATCTTTTATGCATTTTTGGATCGAAGCTATCAGATTAATTCAAATATCCATTTTCAATACAGTCCTGATTATCTGTATGACAACAATAAGTTGAGAATCGGAAGCTACTATACCGTCAGGGGATACTCGTCTTCCTATTACGGCAACAACGGCGGGTACATAAAAAATGATCTTTCAAAAACATTTTATACGGACATAGCACCGTACGCTTTTACTGCAATATCACCCTATGTCGGAATAGATTATGGTCGTGTCCAATGCCAACGTGATAATGAAAACATTTGTGGTGCGCTGGTTGGCTCAGCCCTCGGTTTAAAGACAAGTGCCGAGCATGTCGATACAGATTTTTCATGGAATAAACCTCTTAGCAAGATCGATGGACTAAATCTAAGCACACTTTTTAGATTCAACATAAATGTAAAATTTTAAAGGAAAAAGTAGATGAAAAGAACGCAACAATATTTATCTATACTGTTATCATATATGCTGATCTTCATGCCATTGCATGCAGCCAGTGTTCAAACAGATGGCAACACGCAAACTACCCTTGAGACAGCTCGTAACGGGGTTGAAGTCGTCAATATCGCAAATCCAAACAGTAACGGTCTTTCACATAATACCTTTTCGACTTACAATGTCGAGACACAAGGTCTGATACTAAATAACTCCAAGGATACTTCTGTCAACACCCAACTGGGCGGTTACATTTACGGCAATACACAGTTGACCAACAATGCCAAGGTTATTTTAAACGAGGTAACCAGTACCAACAGAACCTATATGAATGGGTACACCGAAGTCGCGGGTCAGAGAGCAGACCTTGTCATCGCTAATCCTAATGGCATCACTGTTAATGGTGCCGGCTTTATTAATACTTCCAATGTAACATTAACGACAGGTGCGCCAAACATATTTAACGGCATATTGGACGCATTCAACATTGCCGGCGGTGACATCAGCATCGAAGGCAAAGGGCTAGATGTAACTTGCCAAGACAGTGCAAATATCTATACCCATTTTTTAAAAATCAATGCAGCGATACATGCAAAAGAGTTAGATATTAAACTGGGGCAAAACGTTATTGATGCCCAGACTAAAGAGATAATGTCAAGTACCAACAGCGGTGAGAGTCAATTACTATTAGATTCGTCGGCATTAGGTGGTATGTATGCAAACCGCATTAACCTGGTCGGTACGGACCAAGGCCTTGGGGTCAATTTACCGCCGGAAGTCTTAGCGTCCACCGGTGAGATAACCATTACAAACGATGGAAAGATCGCCCTGCAAAATATTACAGCGCAAAGCGACCTTACTGTTCACTCCAATGAAGATATTACTGCCACTGGAAATCTGATATCAGACAATATTGCTTTGACAACAAAAACAGCTCTTAGTAACAGTGGTACCATTCAGGCAGATACTGTAGCGATACAAAGCAATGAATTAACAAATGCCAAGGTGATTGCAGCCAATAGCAGTCTCGATATAACAACCGAGTTATTAACTAATCAAGACACTTTTGCCAGTGGTGATACTATGCGCATTATTGTAACAGATACACTAGTTAATACGGGTTCAAAGATCGCCTCTCTCGGAACAACAACACTTTTTGCTGACAGTATCGATAATACAAATGGTCAGATAGTGACCGATGGAAGCCAGACCATTAATGTAACGGAGACGTTAAACAACAACAGCGGTCTCATTAGTTCAAATCAAGATACAACCATCAATGCAACACATCTGGACAACACAAATGCACAGATTGAGAGTGCCGGCGATCTTGATATCTCAACGAACACACTAAACATTACTGATTCCAAACTTTATGCAGACAGAGATCTGACACTGAATGTGGATGGACTGGATAATGTTGCATCATCGACTATTGAGTCGGGTAATGACCTGACCATTAATGCTGCGTCGCATATAACGAATGACTCGAACATATTAGCCGACGGTTCTTTAACGCTTACGACAGATGGAAAGTTGACTAACAATGAAGGAAAGATAATCTCTTCCGGCGGGGCGATCATTATTACTGCCGCATCTTTGGAGAACGCACTCAATGGAACGATCAGCGGAGGGAGCGGCACAAGCCAAATAGTCACGGCAGGCGATATTCTTAATAACGCAAGAATCAGTGTAGTAGAAGATCTTGACGTAAAAGCTGACCAGATCGTCAACAACGGCTACTTTAACAGTGCTCATGACTTAAGTATTACGGCTACAAACTTAACAAACAACAGAACTCTCTTTAGCACCAACGACATGTATCTTTACATTCAAGAGACGTTATCCAACAGTGAAAATGCGAATATCTTTGCCGGTGAGAGCATGACGATAGCAGCAGACAGTGCCAATGCAAAGACCATCAACATCATAAATGATCAAGGCAGCATTCAAACCTTGAATGGCGACATCAACATTTGGAGTGAAAACTTTCTCAACCAAGGTACTTCAGTCATTGACTACACGATCTATTATTATAATCGTGGGGATGACAAGAACTATACCAATCTTGCTGATGCTATGACGTTAAATTTAAACTACAGTAGCAGCTGGCGAAGTAAAAAAAGTACAGCAAAAACGCAATGGGAGAGAGAAATCAATAGCAGGTTGGCCCTCTATGCCCCGGAGGTCGAACTGGAATCTTCCATCCATAATACAACGATAAAAAAGATCATTGAAACAAAAGTTAACGACTCGGCGACGACGACGGATCCGGCCATCTTACAGAGCGGTCACGACCTCAATCTCCATGTGGATGACTTTTTAAACCAAGATGCATCCGTATTGGCTAACAATGACATAGAGTTGGATGTCACCAACACGTTTTTAAACACACCCTCTAAAATCACTGTGAACGTAAGCGATTACGATTATCATATTGAGTCCGGGGATAAAGATAAATTTAACGGTGTTGAAAAAGTGTACAAATACTACTCAAAAAATTCAACAGACTATATCGAGTTACCGGATAAAGAAGATGCCATCGCGACATCCTTGGTACAGGCAGGAGGCTCGATTACGGGTAGTGTTGATAAATTGGAAAATGATGGCGGCGTTACAAAAATTTCTAATGTAACCGGTGCGGAGGCGCTCGATGGCGTAACGTCCACGACAACAAGTAACAGTGGCAGTACAACTTTCAATATAGAGATACCGACAGATGATTATGGACTTTTTGTGCTTACGCAGGACCCGGCGTCAGACTATCTCATAGAGACGAACCCGGAATTTGCACTGTATGACAACTTTATCAGCAGTGATTATATGCTTGATCATATAGGTTTTAACCCGGAGATAACGACAAAGAAAATTGGAGATGCTTTTTATGAGAATCAGCTCATACGTGACAGTATCTTAAATCAGACAGGCAGAAGGTTTTTAGACAGCAGCATCCAAAGCGACAACGATCAGTACAAGTACCTGATGGACAACGCCATCGAAGCCAGTAGGAATCTGGAACTTTCGGTCGGGGTCGCGCTGACGAAAGAGCAGATCAACGCGCTTCAAAAAGATATAGTCTGGATGGAAGAGAAAGTCGTACAGGGGCAAATCGTACTTGTGCCCGTTGTCTATATAGCCAACCTTGAGAGCTATAAGATACAAGGTGGACAGATCATAGCCGGTGAGAGCATAGATCTGCAAGTTGCGACTTTGACGAACTCGGGGAGCATGAATTCAGGAACAGACCTCAGTATAAAAGCGAGTGATGCGATTACCAACACCGGTGGTACAATAAGTGCGGAAGAGAATATGAATCTTCAGGCAACTAACAACATCACAAATAGGTCAGGTTCTATAAGTGCTGAAAACATAGCGTTGACGTCGACAGATGGAAGCGTGGTTAATGAAAGAGAAACAAAAACATTAGCCTACGGCGATCATGCGGACGGTGTCTATACACTTGTCGGTGCAGCAGGGAGTATAGCCGCTGCCAATACTCTGGCAGTAACAGCCGCTGAGAGTATAATGGTAATCGGTAGTGATATTTCGGCGGCAGATGCGGTACTTAATGCGGCAACCGTAGACATCAAAACGACCATTGATGAGAAAAACTCTTTTTTCGGAGACAAAGATAACTACGCTATAGAGCAGAGCACGACACACATCGCCTCTAATGTCGATACTGATAATTTGACGATCAATGCTGATGAGATTGTCAGGGTTGAAGGCTCAAACGTCAATGCTGCGGACAACCTCAATGTTCAAGCCCAGCAGATCGACATCTTGGCCGTCAATGACACAACGTACAACGAAGTGAAACGTTCGAATGAGACGCTTCTCAGCTCATCTCAGACCACCACGATAGCTGCCACCTCGACCAACGTTGCCAGTAACCTAAACGGTGGTAGCATAAACCTGACAACGACTCAGGATGACATTAACATTATCGGCTCTAATGTTGCTGCGAATGAAGCGGTAGTGTTGAACAGTGCCAACGATGTCAACATCGTTGCCGGGTATGAGGTCGATCATGAAGAGTCTACGACGATCAAGACCAAAATGTTTGATGGCGGAAACCTTTACAGTGCACAGATGGACGAGATAGGTAGTTACGATAAAACGGCCGCTGTCTCCAATGTGTCTGGTGCCAACATAACGATCAATGCCGGTACGGCAAATGTTACCGGGTCCAACATCAGTGCCGATGAGAGCGTCCGCGTTAATGCCGGTGAGATCAATGTTAACACGGCTGAGGAAAAGCACCAAGTCTGGGAGACACATGAGACGATCAATGTCAGTTTTTCGCAAGCGGCAGAAGGTGTGGCAAAAATGGGGCTTAATCTTGCGACAGGCGGTATGAGTGGTTTGGCTGAACAGGAGTATGACAAAAAGCATGGTGAAGAGTCAGAGGGAACGGCAGTCATGGAGTTTGAAGCTTCTTACTCAAAAACGGAAAGTACCGATGAATTCACCACGCATGTCGCTTCGAACATCAGTGCCGGGGAGGATGTTGCATTACAGGCGACTGCATCTGACATTACAATTGCCGGTTCAAACATTCAAGCGGGCGGCGCGGTAGTTCTGAATGCGGCAGAAAATGTCAACATTGTAGCGGTACATGACACGACAAACAGTACCTTTAAAGAGACCAGCGGCGCTATTAACCAGACGGTTACGGTTGAAAATGGAATGGTCGCGAGCATCGACCTCGCTCTGATCAATGAAGGCAGCGCCGTGACAACAGCGCAGGGTTCTAGCATTCAGTCAGGTAACGGCATGACGATCGTCAGCCAAAATGACATTACCCTTGAAGGTGCCAACCTTCTCGACCATGGCGATACTATAACACTCAACGCTAAAGAAGGTGATGTCAATGTTCTCGAAGCGACCAACACGGCAACAAGCTATAAAGACAACCTTGTCATGACCTCTCAAGCCGGCGGCGGTGCCAGTTTGGAACTGGGTGACGGTCAGGTGGAGATGGAGCTTGGCCGTGTCAACATCAGCAAGGTCAAGTCGGAAACGACAGAGACAACGGTGGTCTCTTCAAACATCAGCTCCGAGGGCGACCTTGTCGTTGATGCAGGCAGCGACATTACGGTACAAGGCAGTAACATCAACGCTGAAGGCGATGTCGTCTTAAGTGCTGAAAACGACGTGACGATCACCGAAGCCAAAGCGATCCAGACTGAGAGCACCAACACAAAAGAGGGTGAGGCGGTTGTTGCATTTGTGGTTAAAAACGAGTATGCAAAGATCGCTTATGCGCTTAAGGGCATTAAGGATGCCAAAGAGGGTGTTGATAAGGCCAAAGATGCTTACAATGACTATAAAAAAAATCTGAACGAACAAGAGCAGAAACTGGCGCAGCTGAAACAAGATTACAGTGACGGAAAAATCGGTATCGAACTTGTTGACGTCGAAGAGTTTCAAGGCTTGGTTGATGAGTTGAAAGAGGACAAAAAGTTCTATGAGACTAACATCGCTTTAGCGACGGCTACAGTTGCTACGGCGGTCACGGCGGTTATAACGCAAGTAGCCAAAGCGGCATCGTCTAGCAGTACCTACGGTTTTAACGCCGGTCTAGACGTTACGCTTGATGCCATTGAAGAGCAGTTTGACAAGTATCAGGAGAGTTCTGTCGCCTCAAACGTCTCCGGTTCTAACATTACTGTTAACTCGGGTGAAAAGACGACGGTTCAGGGAAGTGGTCTATACGCGACCAACGACATCGATATTACGGCAAAAGATGTAGACATCTTGGCCTCTACTGACACGTCAGACAGCGCGACGTCAAGAGAACATACCAACGCAACGATCTCGGTCGACTTGTACGGCGGTGGCATAACCGGCACGCTTGCGGCCGATACCAGTAAGTCAACATCCGACACGGTAGCCCACACTAATGCTGAGTTGTTGGCAAGTAATATTACCATCAACACGCAAGAGACAACGAACATCATCGGTGCGACGATCCAAGCGGACGATACGCTGAACCTAAGTACCAGAGCCCTAAATGTCGCTTCGGTGCAGGACAGTTCTGTCGACAAGACCCGTTCAACCGGTATCAGCATCGGCGGCAGTGGTGCGGGTGTCTCAAGTGTCGGAGGCAACCAGAGCAAGTCGGACACCCGTGTTAAAGAGACGGTGTTGACAAGTCTGACAGGTGCTAATGTGAACATCAATGTCCAAGAGAACACCACGCTCAAAGGGGCGACGATAGCAGCGGTTGATGCAGAAGGCAACGACAACGGCAATCTGAACCTAAGCACCGGTACCCTGACCGTCAGCAGTCTAAGTAACACGGTCAACGCAAAAAGTGTCTCCACAAACGTTCAAGTCGGCGGTGACATCAAAGAGACCAATGCCAACAATATCAGTTTGGACTACTCCAACGACACAAGCAACTCAAAAACAAAAACTCTGGCAACCTTAGGAAGCGGAAATATCCAAATAACCGACCAAGAGAACTCCGACACTAAAATGCTTAACCGTGACGTGGCAAACAATGAAATAGAAATCTACAACATCTCAAGCCATCAAGGACTCAAAGGCGAACTAGATACGAGACTTCTTACGGAAGAGGGAAGAGCTCAGATAAAAGAGGAAGCTAAGAAAACAGGCGAAGAGATGCAAAAACTAGATAAAATACTTCCGAGCGGTACGAATGATAATGCTGTTTTAGCAGCAGCTGGTAAAACATTAAACTTTTTAAATACAGTGAGTTTAGGTGTTATTCCAAGTGATGACAGTGATGGTGGTATCACAGCTCAGTTACCGGTTTTAATGGGTCAGCAGGATGTATTTCAAAAAGTTATTAAAGTGGCATCTTTAGGTTCAGAGTATGTACAAGAACATCTAGATGATTTCATAAAAGTACAAGATAGTGAGTTTTATAAAAATGCCTCTCAGGTTGTAAGAGATGTTTTAGATGGCACACCTGATTTATATGTCTCAAGAGAGCCGATTAAAATCGATACAACAACAGCCTCTTACCAAAACTTTACAAACGGTATGATGAATAACGAAGCAGAGGCAATTAAAAACGGTATAGCCCAAACGTATGTGCAAGGCGATGATACTATAAACCTAACGCTAAACTTTAACCCAACACATGGACTTTTAGGCGATGCACTAGAATCAGCGGTAGATAAATCTGGAGGAACAACAGGTATGGCAGAACAAACAGGGGAATTTATAAGAGAAGTAACAACAGCAAGAGGAGATGCAGGTTCAAACTTTGCAGCCCATTCGCAGGGAAATATACTTACAAATTCTGGAGTGAATTACATCAATTCCCAAGGTACTTATGAGAATGGTGGGTTTCAGGATAAAAGTTATTTTTATAATCCTAATGGTGCAACAAAGGAAGAAATAGAATATGGTCTCCCAACTTTTGCAGGGTATGGTTCGCCTGTGAATAAAACGACTATGGAAAAAACATTACAAAGTAAAATAAATGGCAAAGATAGTCCACTTGTATTTGTAGGAAACTATACTAATCCAGATGACTTTGTGGGTGAAGGGCTTGGCTGGAATGCAGGAGATAAAGGACAAGCAACCATAGGGGATAAAATAAATATAGGCAATGCTATAAAACTATTTACAGATGAATCGCCACACAGTAACTATGAGTGTAACCAGTTGACAGGTGCACATTGTGGAGATAGACCATGAGAAAAGTGATGCAATATATAATTTTACTCAGTGCAGTCTTTTTACTCTCGGCATGTAGTTCACCATTTAGACAAGTTAAGCCCAATGAGGTTATTGAAAGTAAAAATCTATCTTACATTGTTCCAAGTACAGAATGGAGAATTGATAAAGAATATTATCACGAAAAAGATCAATATAGAGAGGGTACATACTATCTTGGACATCTAACAGAAAACATGCAATTTCATATCTACACCTCCAACTATCGTAAAGGGTGGGAAGATAAACTATTTGATAAAAATGGGCACTATTATGATAGTGATGTCGAAGAACATGAAATTAGCAAGATAGGAAAAGAAACAGGAGTCACATATTCCAAACAATGGATAGCATATGTTAATCATATGAAATGTGGTTCAGGAGTTTTTTCAAGAGGCTTCGGTGGAAGTTATTATAGTGGAGGAGTGAAGTTTTATAGTATAGCATGTGGCTATTACGATGTAACAGAAGTGAATGATGATGGTAAAAGAATACTAAATATTAACTACAGATACACCCACAACACAAAAAACCCACAAGAAGCCAAAGAAGCAGAACATACAGTCAAACAAGCCGCAAAAAAAGCTATCTTAACCTTAAAAATAAAAAACATTGACACACAAAGAATGGAAAAAGAGGGCTTAATGCATTACGATAAAGAGTTTGAGTCTACTAAATGGTAAAGAAATTCTCTCACTCCCTCTGCTCCAGCGTGAAAATGAATACAAATCTCGGCATGTGGAAATAAACTAACTCCAATTCAAGTTTAAAGTGCAACACTATA
>JAQIBF010000003.1 GCA_027859195.1 Helicobacteraceae bacterium | reverse complement strand
AGCAGATCTTCTGTCAGATCCAGCGGGAAACCGAAGGTATCATAAAGTTTAAACGCCACTTCACCGCTAAACGTCTCTTTTGTATTGACCAACTCTGCATTGAAAAGCTCAATGCCCGAAGCGATCGTTTTGAAAAAACGTTCTTCTTCCAGCTGTATCTGTGTTTTAACAGCCTCGGCCTTTGTTTCAAGGTAAGGGTAAACATCTTTCATTTGCGCAACCAGAATGTCAACGATCTTGTACATAAAGGCTTCATGCAGACCAAGAAGGTATCCGTGACGAACCGCACGGCGTAAGATACGGCGAAGAACATAGCCGCGACCTTCATTGGAGAAGTTCACATCCTGAGCAAGTAAGAAAACAGCAGTACGAATATGATCGGCAATAACACGATACGAAGCACCTGTTTTGTACACATACTTTTTACCTGTGAACTCTTCGACCTTATTGATCATCGGCATAAACATAGAGGTGTCGTAGTTGCTGAGGGCACCCTCTTTAACAGCAATAACACGTTCGAGTCCCATACCTGTGTCGATTGACGGCTTAGGAAGAGGCGTCAGTGTGCCGTCTTTTGAACGCTCATACTGCATGAACACAAGGTTCCAGATCTCTAGGAAACGGTCACCCTCGCCACCCATATAGTCTTCCGGACCGCTGAAATTCTCAGCACCCTGGTCAAAAAAGATCTCTGAACAAGGACCGCACGGACCCGTATCACCCATCTGCCAGAAGTTATCTTTGTCACCCAAACGCATAATACGATCGGCAGCGACATACTTTTTCCAGATCTCTTCGGCTTCATCATCAGTGTCATGGATGGTTACCCACAACTTTTCTACCGGAAACTCAAGCTCTTCAGTAATAAATTCCCAGGCGTACGCAATCGCCTCTTCTTTAAAATAATCACCAAAAGAGAAATTACCAAGCATCTCAAAAAACGTGTGATGACGCGCTGTATGTCCCACGTTTTCGAGGTCATTATGTTTACCGCCTGCACGAAGGCAGGTCTGACAAGAGGTCGCACGCGGGTTCTCAGGGCGTGGTATCTCTCCCGTAAAAATTGATTTAAACGGAACCATACCTGCATTGTTAAACAGAAGTGTTGCGTCATCCGGGACAAGTGGGGCACTTGCAACTCTTGCATGCCCTTTTGCTTCAAAATATTCTAAAAATGCTTTTCTAATATCCATATTTCTATCTTTGAAAGCCCTGTTTCAGGCCAGTATTTATGACGCGATTATATCTAACAGGACGTTAAAATTGTATGAGGGTAAGATTTATGAAATAAAAAAAGTACTGTAAAGCTCGCTAAGATCTCTTATAAGTTGCAGATTTGGTGTAAGTTGTGCAGAAGTGATCCCGAAGACGATATCTCCTGTTAAGGAACTAAGCTGGGAGCTTAGTTTTGAGAAGTAAAGTAACATAAATAAAAGCTACAAATCTCTCTTTTACCCGGATGTTACAAAATAATGAGAATGAAATTTCAGTGGATGAAAAGGAGAAAGATCATCTAAAACCTCAACATCATATTGACGTTTCAGATTTAGTATAGATTGTGTCTAACTCAGACCGATAGCGCACGTGTGTGCGTAGAGAGTCTGAGTTTGGTGCAAGATATGCTGAAGCTGGAACGTCAATTTAGTCGTTATTTTCCCAGGCAAATACAAACTCGTTTATGGCAATACTCGGAATTTTCATCCGCGCAGCCTTTGCAATATAGACAAGCATATCTGCCGCCTCATCAAGATCATCGTTAATAACCAAATAGTCATACTCGCTTATACGTTGCACTTCGCGTTTAGCCATCTCAATGCGGCCATCTATGATCTCTTGAGCATCCGTTCCTCTATTGTTTAAACGGCGTTTCAATTCACCCAGTGTCGGGGTTGTGATAAAGACCGATGTTGTGATGTCGGCAAGCCGTTTTTGGACCGCATCATGTCCTTGAACATCGATGTCGAAAATGACGAGTTTACCCGCTTTTAGTGCTTTTTTTACCGGTTTTAGAGACGTTCCATAGTAGTTGCCATGGACACGTGCATACTCTAAAAAGTTCTCCTCTTCGATATCATTTTCGAATTGCTCTTTAGTCACAAAGTAGTAATGCACCCCTTCTATTTCACCTTTTCGCATTGGACGCGTTGTCGTAGAAATTGAAAAGTAATACGCCCCGATCTGATCTTCGATTTTTGTGATCAGCGAAGATTTACCGGCACCGCTTGGACCGGATAAAACGAGAATTGCACCTGTATCATGGTTCATTAATCTTCTCCAAATGTTAGGTTGATTGTAATCGTACCACGCAAAGATTTTGCCAGTTGTGGATTTTCTAACGCCTTCAGTAATGTTCGAAGTGTCTCGATAGACTCTTGATTCTGCTTGCTTGAGGGTGGCAGAGGTTGCGGTTCATCCCAAGAAAGCTCTTCTGTTGAAATATCATCAAGTTGCATCAACACATCATCGTCCATATCTAATGCAAGATCATCGTCGCTAAGGTTTCGCAGTGCCTTCTCTAACTCTTGATCGATCTCCTCTACCGATTCACTTTCATCTAACACTTCATCAGAATCATCGTCATCGCTGCTTAAAGCATCCAAAATCGCTTTGACCTCTGAGACCTCGTCTTCGGAGAAGATATTTTTTAAGACGTCCTCTTCGCTCGCCTCATCTGCAGCGATCTCTTGCATAGACACTTCTGTTATCTTCTCAAATATTTGAACACGCGCTAAGGCATCTTGCTCAAAATCATCGTCTCCGCCAACGATCTCTTCATCACTGAAGAATCTGTTTTCAAAATCTTCATAAACGATCTCTTTGGAGAGTTCATCCTGCTCTTTTTTTACTTGTGCTGCAAAGTGATGGAGCATAATTAGCAGTTCAGTCGGTAAAAAAGGTTTGTAAAGAAGTTTTTCAAAAAGGTCTGTATCGCGGCTGTCGCGGGTAGTAATAAAGATAGAGTGGGCATAGATTATCTTGTCATTTAGACGTTCAAGAAACTCTCTGCTGAAAAGAGTGGCGTCAAAGATCAAAAGATCATAGTTCTCATCTCTCATCGCTTCAGTTGATGTTGCAACATCCAGCCTGTCACCTGTCTTTTGGGTACTTAATCTAACCAATTTTGTGACAACAGCATCGTTACTGACGAGAAGAACATTCATCGATAATAGACCTTTGCAGGCTGTATTAACACTCATGTAGAGTTTTAATAAGCGCCCTTTAATTTAATGGTATCATTGTAACAAAAGATAACTTCAAAAGATGGTGAAGATGCCGGTACTTATCGCTACAATAATAGCCCTTATATCTCTTCTGTCAACTCTAAATGCCAATGAGCACTACCTTCTTCCTGACCATAAAAGCGACCTGACACATACGCTAAAACTGAAGATAGCACGTGCCGAGAGCCTCACTATTATTACAAGTGAGCTGGACAATTCGGCACTGGCCACAAGCATCGAAAAAGCGCTCAAACGGGGTATGCGCTTTCAACTTATCACCACCAGTTTTGACAGTGCCGCCTTCTATGCCAAATACAGAGAGACCCTGGTAAAAGTGCCTCTTTCTAACCGTATAAATGAAAGTTTTTTCCTCAACATCTTACTCATCGATAAAAGTGATGTCTGTTTTTCCAGTGTTGCCTTTAGTGAAAAACAGATGCAAAACAACATTGGCGAAGTCATTTGTACAACAAATCAAGAAGATCTCATGTTTGCCAAAAAAATTGAAAAAAGTTATGTGGAGCGTTTTGAAGACTATAATAGATAGATACACTCTTTTTTTAACGTTACTATCTTGCCGGAAAACTTAATTCTGCAAGTCGAGAATATTATTTTATTCTCTCGAGCACTTTTTCGTGCAGGCGGTAAACCTTGTTGCATCGAAAAGCAAACTCTTCATTATGGGTCACCAGGATCAGCGCAGCACGCTCTTCTTTGACATACTCTTCAAAAATACGCATCACCTCCAACGAGGTGTTATTATCCAGATTACCTGTTGGCTCGTCTGCAAAAATAATACGTGGCTTTTTGGTTAAGACACGGGCAATAGATATACGCTGTTGCTGCCCGCCGGAGAGTTGTGTCACTTTCATGTTGATCACATCTTGAAGCCCTAGTCTTTCTACGAGACTACTGTCAATGGGTTCGGCTGCTAAGATAGACGCCACTTCAAGGTTTTCATAGGCACTGAACCCTTTAAAAAGATAGTGTGATTGAAAGATCAGGCCTAACTCATCACGACGAAGTGCCACAAGCTCACGTTCTTTGAGTTTATAGATATCACTGTCTAGCAGTTTCACTACACCTTCATTTGGTTTCAGGAGGGTTGACAATGTATGCAGCAGGGTCGACTTACCGCTCCCGCTTTCGCCAACTATTGCCATCGTCTCACCCGGATATAAAGAGAGTTCAATATGCTCAAACAGTGTGTACTCAAAATGGTGGGAAAGAGAGGTCGCTTCTAATATTTTCATAAAGTTATTATAATCAGATAGGTTTAAGGGCACCTCTAAAAACCCTAGTTGTCTTCAGCGATAGAGAGAAGTTCACAATCAAGGCGACCCTTTGAAGCCCTAGCCATAGCTAAGGATATCTCCTAATAAGAGTACTTAATGTACTCTTATTAGGAGTAAAGTCGTATATAGAATGTGTGGATTTCTCTCTATCGCCCTACGGGAGGGATAAAGAGAGCGATCTTGCACAGAATTTTCTATCCTCATAGCTACCGCTATGACTCAAGAAAAGTTCTGCACAAGCTCATCTCTCTTTCTTCCCTCTGAAGCCTGCTAGGGTTTTAGAGGTGCCCTTAATATAAAGGGTATAAAGGAGAGGTGTTAAGAGCCGAAGCTCTTAACTAAAAAAACGAGAGGCAGTTATGCCATTTGTGCTGCAACTTCAGCAGCAAAGTCATCAACTTTCTTTTCAAGGCCTTCGCCTACTTCAAGACGAATAAATGCCGTTACTTCAGCCGTTCCGCCAGCCGCTTTACCAGCAGCTGCAACAGCTTCAGCAACACTCATCTTGTCATCAAGAACATAGTTCTGATCAAGAAGGGCCTGCTCTTTGTCAAGTGTCGTGTTATCTTGGATAAAACGTGCAACTTGACCAGGAACGATCTTGTCCCAGATCTTTTCAGGTTTACCCTGCTCTTTTAGTGTCGCTTTGATATCTGCCTCAGCTTGTGCTAAAACATCATCTGTCAATTGACACATAGAGATGTATGCAGGAATGTTAAGAAGTGGTTTCTTCATACGTGCACGCTCTTCATTTTCAGTCTTGATTGCTTCGATACGACCGGCAGTTTCTGCCGCTACATAATCCGCATCAAAATCTTTGTATGAAAGCGTTGTCGGTTTCATTGCAGATGCGTGCATTGACACTTGCTTCGCTACCGGAACCATTGCTTCAGCAGTTTTTGCAGAGTCACACTCGATAGCAACAATAACACCGATACGCGTGTTAGCATGAACATACCCGTTAACGGCTACATTTTCATTACCGCTTAATGCAACGATACGACGTACTTCGATCTTTTCACCGATCTTCGCAACAGTCTCGTCAAAGTAAGCACTGAATGCTCTACCTTCAAGTTCTGTCTCACGAAGTGCTTCAGTTGTATCTGCGTTTGTCTCAAATGCTTGTTTAACAGTTGTTGACACAAGACCTTTAAAACCATCGTTTTGAGCAACGAAGTCAGTTTCAGAATTGATTTCAACAAGTGTCGCACGTTTAAAGTCTGCAGAGATCTTCATACCGATAGAGCCCTCAGCTGCAATACGGTCTGCTTTTTTAGCAGACTTGGCAACACCGCGTTCACGCAACCATTCAGTCGCTTTTTCCATGTCACCGTCGTTTTCAGTCAACGCATTTTTACAATCCATCATTGGTGCATCAGTTGCTTGACGCAACTCTTTAACCATTGCTGCTGTAACTGCCATGACTACGCCTCTTTTGATTCAGTAGCTTCAGTAGCTTCTACAGCTGCTGCTTCTACTTCTTCTGCTGGCATCTCTTCTTCACTTGATGCATTTTCAGCGTTAAGTGCTTTACCTTCGTTGATAGCTTCAGCCATCTCACGACAGAAAAGTTGAATTGAACGGATTGCATCATCATTACCCGGGATTGGGTAAGTGATAAGGTCTGGATCACAGTTAGTGTCAAGTGGTGCAACAACAGGGATACCAAGACAACGTGCTTCGTTTACCGCAATGTGCTCTTTTACAGCATCAACAACGAAAAGCATATCTGGAAGCTCTTTCATGTTACGGATACCACCAAGATACTGCTCTAGTTTCAACGCTTGACGAGACAACATCAACGCTTCTTTCTTAGTAAGAAGTTCGATCTGTCCATTCTCTTTCATCTGGTCGATAATGTCAAGTTTACGAATAGACTTCTGAATAGTCGGAAAGTTAGTAAGCATACCACCTAACCAACGGTTATCAACGTATGGCATACCACATTTGATCGCCGCTTCTTTTACAGAGTTACGCGCTTGTTTCTTTGTACCAACAAAAAGAACAGTTTGTCCTTCAGCTGCTGCATCAACAACGATCTGGTATGTGTTACGGAAGTAACGTAGTGTTTTTTGAAGGTCAATAATATAGATGTTTTTACGAACACCGAAGATATATTTTTTCATTTTCGGATTCCAACGACGTGTTTGGTGTCCGAAGTGTACACCACATTCTAATAGGTCTTTCATAGTTACCATTTAAGGTCCTTTGATAGCGTGTAATAACGCTAGATTTTTATCGGTTTGCTTCAGTATCGCCAGCTTCGCGCTCTATTATTTCAAAGCGAGTTACACCGATTTTTAGGCATGATACTTGTTTCGTTTTCAACTCAAAAAGAGTGAAATCGCGCGAATTATACCAAAAATATTTTAAATCCAAGCTGTCAATCTATTTGGTTCATTGTTTCTATATATGGAACTGTTTGGTTACATTTTTTCTAATAATCATCGAAAACTGCGTATATATAGCATATTCAAAAACAAATGAACGGTAAATGGCCTTTTTGGGGATAATTAAAATTACTTTTATATTACTTTTGTTAATCTTACTGAAGTTCAGGCAATCAGCCAATATTATGGAGAATCAAAAATGATCAAAACACCATTACTAATTTCACTAGTCGCAGCAACTCTGTTAACAGGAAATGCTCAAGCAGCTTCAATGTTTGACCGTATGACTGAGATGGAAACAGAGATGAAAGCACTTCAAACAGAGCTTTCAGAAGTAAAAGCAGCTAAAGCTGAAACAAAAGATGCAGTTTCTGAAGACGAAGAAGCAGTTGCCGATAGTGAAGCAGAAGATGCGGAGGCTGGAGATGAAGTTGACGAGACGTTAGCATACATGGAGGAGCAGCTAACGGAACTCAACAAACGTACAAGCAGTAACCACCTTAAGTTCGGTGTTGACTTCCGTACATCAGTTGACAATTTGCAGTACACAATGGCGGATGGTTCTAAACAAGAGAACAACGCTATGTTCTCAAACCGTCTTTGGATAAATATGGACTGGGCAGCAACTGATAACATCAGCTTTACCGGTCAATTGGCGTACAACAAGACGTATGGCTCAAGATCAGGAGCAAGCAGTCCTGTCAACTCGTCATATGAAACATTTGACTGGGTCTCAAGTGAAAACCCATATGATGATGTTGTCCGTGTCCGTTCAGCCTACTTCTTCTATAGAAATGACACCTTCTTAGGTACAGATATCCCTTGGACATTCAGCCTCGGTCGTCGTCCATCTACAAATGGGCACTTAGTCAATCTACGTGATAATGACAGGGCAGCTTCACCAATGGGACATACGATCAATGTTGAATTTGACGGTCTTAGTTCAAAGTTCACTTTGAAAGAAGATATTGGTATGTATGTCAAGTTCTGTGTAGGACGTGGTATGACAAATGCATCACCAAAATTCAGCCCTGCCCCATATGCGACAGTCGATCAAAGTAATGACAATATCGACCTAGCCGGCTTGATCTTTGTTCCTTATAATGATGGTCAATACAGCATCGGTACACAGTACTACTATGCGAGCAATCTAATCGATGCCGTTAATCCTATGGATCAAACAGCAGGTTTTACAACAGTAGGTGGACTGCACTCATTTACAGCTAACCTTGTTATTAATGGTATTGGTAACGACTGGAGTTATTTCCTTGATGATACCACTATCTTTGCCAGTGGGGCAATGAGTATTACTGATCCGAATAGTACTGGTGGAGGGATGCTAGGTTCAACTGAAGCAGCTCGCGGTTACTCAGCATGGGTAGGTATGCAATTTCCATCACTTATCTCTGAGGACGGCCGTTGGGGTGTAGAGTACAACAAAGGAACAAAATACTGGCGTTCGATCACATATGGTGAAGACACTATGATTGGTTCTAAACTTGCCGCTCGCGGTGATGCTTATGAAGCGTATTTCACAGAGCCGTTGATTGACGATATCTTTACTTTCCAACTCCGTTATACCTACATCGATTATAAGTATGCCGGCAGCAATGGCTTCTTCGGAAGTACAACCGGTGATTCAACGGAACTTACAGCATTACCTGCGGGTTCTGGTGGATTTTATGTAGACAAAGCACAAGATATCCGTGCTTACCTGCGTTACCGTTTCTAGGCTATTCAACCTTTAAAGACACCCCTTTTAGGGGTGTCCCTACATTTCACTCTTTCCCTTTTTATATCAACAAACAATTATTGGATTTATACTATTTTTGTATGAAGTATGAAGTATGAAGTATGAAAAGATAATGAAAGTTTACGATTGCTGTCAAGTACTGTCCGTCATCTCTTAGACGGCAGGCATCACGACAGATGACTATTTTTGTAATTCCGCCAAGCTCTTCTTAACCTCTTCAACATGGACAACTTCATACGGCACGCCATCTTTTTTGCGCTTGACACGGACACGGACATTGTCCCAGGCAGCCGCGACCTCACCTTTAGGGTTGATAATATAGGTCGAACGGACAATTCCCATGTACTCTTTGCCATAGTTCTTTTTCAACTGCCAGGCACCGTACTCCTGCATCATCGTTGTCTCTTCATCACTGAGCAGTGTGATACTGAGGTTCTGTTTAGCAATGAAGTTCTGATGTTTTTTAGGTGAATCGGCACTGACCCCTAAGATAATGGCATTCAGATCGTCAAAGTCTGGCATCTGTGCTGTAAAGTCACATGCTTGTGTTGTACATCCAGGGGTGTTGTCTTTTGGGTAAAAGTAGAGTACGATCCACTTCCCTTTAAGGTCTCGAAGGCAGATCTCAACCTCATCCTGATTCGGTAGGCAAAATTCCGGTGCTTTGGTTCCAATTTCTAACATTGATACTCCTTGGTTATATATGTTCTGACATTATATACTAGGAGTTTTGACTTTTTCTTCTAAAGGTCAATGTTACATAGAGTATAGCTGTGAGGATCGCTAATCCAAAAAGAAAAAGGGTTCCCTCAACTACGATACCATGGGCATCGTCAGGATTTTTGCCAAACATATGCCCAACCGCCAGCATAAAGCCAACCCAAATGATATTAGCAGCGTAAGTGAAAGGGATAAAAAAACGAAGAGGCATATGTGATATTCCTGCGGGCAGCGAAATATACTGTCCCAGTCCTGGAGTCAGCGGCGCAACAAATACAGAGATCTTGCCGTGTGCGTCAAAGAAGTTAGTGACTTTCTCAATAAAACCGACTTTATGCGAAAGGAGCTTTTTAATGATCAGTTTTGCAAAAAAATAGTTAATAAGGGCGCCGCTCAAGCTACCCAGTGAACCGCTTAAAAGCAGTAACCAGTAGTTCATCTGACCCTGTGATGCCAGATATCCTGCCGGGACCAGAACAAGCTCACTAGGCACCGGTACAAAGGTCCCCACCATCACCATATAGAAGTAGATGCCGAAGTAGCCCATACCTTCTGTTACGGAGAGCAGAAAAGTAATCAGCGCCTCTAACATGTTTGTTCTCCCTCTTGTTCCAAACTTGATTCACTCAACCCGTCATTCTGAACTTTATTCAGAATCTACTGCATTACAGATGCAGATGACAATTTCATTGTCATAAAGAGCTGGATCCTGAATCATGTTCAGGATGACGAAACAAGTTCAGAATGAAAAAACGCTCGAACAGTCCGTCATTCCAAACTTGATTTGGAATCCACCCCTTTTATAGCAGCAGTGCTGCTATCTGTATCTTTCGATACAGTGGATCCTGAATCGAGTTCAGGATGACAGAACACGTTCAGGAAGACGGAACTGCGCCAGCAACCCGTCATGCCAAGTTTACACAATCCGTCATTCCAAACTTGATTTGGAATCCACACCTAATATTTCATCATAAAGATCTTGCCAGTTTACATTTGACTTCTCAATCAGCTCTGTCTTCCATTGGCGTTTCCACGCTTTAAGTTGTTTCTCTCGCTCTATTGCACTATTCATATCTTGAAACTGTTCGAAATAGACAAGGTCATAGACTTTGTACTTTTTAGTAAAACCATCCGATAAACTGTTTTTATGTTCATATACCCTTTTTATTAGGTCAGATGTAACACCTATATACAGTGTTCCATTTTTATGACTTGCAAGAATATAGACAGTCGGTTGACGCACTAAAGACCTTTTACATTTTTAAATAATCTATTCTATCGAAAACACTCGAACAGTCCGCCATTCCAAACTTTCACAACCCGTCATTCCAAACTTGATTTGGAATCCACACCTTTTATAGCAGCACTGCTGCTATCTGTATCTTGCGATACAGTGGATCCTGAATCGAGTTCAGGATGACAGAACACCTTCAGGAAGACGGAAATGGGCCAGCAACCCGCCATTCCAAACTTGCACAGCCTGTCATTCCAAACTTGATTTGGAATCTACTCCTTTAAAAAAACTATTCTCATCATAGACTTTTCCTGGAAACTTCTGACTAAAAAGTTCTGCTGCAACGCCATTACCGATTTTCAACACATCTCTTGATGGAGTCAAGATCGGCGTTGTTCCCAACCCGCAGCTCGGGGATTTTGATTTTAGAACGACAATATCGGCATCTGGATGTGCGTCCATCATCTTTTGTGTCTGTAGTTTTAGAGCAGTTGTCACTTCGATCTTACTGTTGTCAGTCATGACCTTGTAATGACCATCGATTTTAATAACGGAGATCCGTTCACGCGGCGTTCCCATAACCGGGTCTTCCGGACAGAACGGAATGATCTCATACTCTTTAAGTGCTTCGATCACTTCATTATTGATTTTGGTGGTTCCATCATAACGCACTGTCTCGCCCAATAGACATGCCGACACAATCGCTTTTTTCTTACGCATATGCAATCCTATCTATCTCACTTTATCCGATGAAAATGTGCATTAAGCACATTTCTCATTCGGCATATCATCATAACGCACTCTCTCGCCCAATAGACATGCCGACACGATCGCCTTTTTCTTAGCCATGATTAACAGATAATGATTGACTTGATCTCTGTCATCTCTTCGATAGCGAACTTCGGGCCTTCACGCCCGACACCGCTCAGTTTTACGCCGCCGTATGGCTGAATGTCAAAACGGAGTGTCGGCATGTCGTTGATCACAATACCGCCTGCCTCCAATTCATCTATCGCCCGTTGTGTCAATGCAAGGTCATTGGTAAAGATTGAGAACTGCAGGCCGTACGGTGAATTGTTCATTCTTGGGCATGCGTCATCAAAACCGTCGACTTTGACCAGAGAGACGATGGGGGCAAAGACCTCTTCACAGACAATTGCCATGTTATCCGTAACATCGGCCATAACCGTCGGGTGAAACATCGTCCCTTCACATTTAACCGCTGTAACAGCACGTGCCCCCTCATCAATTGCAGACTGAACCCAACCTAGCGCTCTCTGCGCCGACTCTTCGTCGATCAGCGGCCCCATAAAAGTATTATCGTCATAAGGTGAACCGACGACCAGTTTATTGGTCTCTTCCGCCATCTTTTCAGCAAATTCATCATAGACAGAAGCATCGACGTAGATTCGCTGCAGTGAGATACAGACCTGACCGGAATTGACAAAAGCCCCAAGCGCACAACGGTTTGCCGCAAGATCAAGGTCCGCACTTCTGTCGATATAGGTCGCCGCATTTCCGCCAAGTTCAAGACTTACTTTTTTAATACCGGCGGACTTAGTGATAATGTTGCCTACCGGTACAGAACCGGTAAAACTGATAACACGGGGAATATCAGAGCCGACCAGCGTCGAACCCACCTCTGCATCGCCATAGACCACACTTAAAGCATCTTTGACAGCATATTCACTTTCAATAAACATCTTTGCGAACTTGTATGCTGTCATAGGTGCTTCGGGTGTCGGTTTCAAGACGACTGTATTGCCCGCTACCAAAGCCGGTGCCAATTTATGGGCTACCAGGTTAAGCGGAAAGTTAAACGGGGTGATCGCGGCAACGACACCGACCGGCTCGCGTCTAAAAAAGGCCATTGTCTTTTTACCGCTGGGCATTGCATCCGTGTTGATCGTCTCGCCGTGCATCGTTCGCATTGTCTCTGCCGAGAGCGTTACTGTCTCTATACATCGATCGACTTCAACACGGGAAAAAGCGATTGGCTTGCCCACTTCTGCCGTAATCGTCTGCGCCATATCTTCACGGTTCTCCCGTAATTTTTGCGCAACGTCCAGCAGCCATGAACAGCGTTGTGACAGGGTTGATGCCTTTGCTGCTTTTGTGGCCTCTTTCGCAATTTTAAGCGCTTTTTCTGTCTCTTCTACACCACATATCGGCGCTATTGAAACGACTTTCTTGTCATAAGGGCTTAATCGCTCCCTCACCTCTGCTGTTTCAGCTTCCGTTGAACCAAAAAATATTTTTGCTTTCATTCTTAATCCTCTTTGTAGATTTTTTTAAAACCAGTAGATAAAATACCGTCATTCTGAACTTGATTCAGAATCTACTGCCCTGCAGAAGCAGATGACAATTCCATTGTCATAAAGAGCTGGATCCTGAATCGAGTTCAGGATGACAGAACACGTTCAGGAAGACGAAACAAGTCAGGATGACAAAACGCTCGAACAGCCTGTCATTCCAAACTTGATTCACTCAACCCGTCATTCTGAACTTGATTCAGAATCTACTCCTTTTTATAACAGCATGCTGTTATCTGCATCTAACGATACAGTGGATCCCATATCCAGTATGGGATGACGACAAAAAAATCTCACTGATGGATATTATTGCTCTAATTCTACCATTTATTGGTTATATCTAATTTTTAACATCCCTCTTACTAAGCAAACTCTAAAATTCCATCATTAAATACAAGGTATAACGATGAACTTAACTATTACGCCCTCTCGACTTGGGGACAAACCACCTGTCACTAAAGCTTATCCTGAATTTCTTCCACAGATCGGTGAAGAGCGTTTTCGAAAGATGGTCTCTGATCATTATGAACTTCTTAAAAACAGCTCGATCAAAGAGCTCTTTCCAATCGATGATCCCGAAGAGTTTGAAGCAGCTAAAAAACATGCGGCAGATTTTATGATCCAGATCTGCGGTGGGCCGGCTTACTTTAATGCCTCTCGCGGTGCACCCCAGATGGGCCGCCGTCATGCCCCTTTTGCCATCACGGCAGAAGCCCGTATCGTGTGGCTGGAACTTTATGCGCAAGTACTGAGTAGATTAATCGAGGATGGTGTTTCTGAAGCAAATATCGAATCTTTTTGGCACTACCTTGAGGTCTTTTCAAAACACATGGTCAACACCCCGTCAAATAACACTTTTGCATTCTAAACAGAGCCGTCACTCGTAAGAGATGCCATTCAGCCGTTCACTGTAGCTGACGCTTCTGAATCGAACAATCTCTGGCCTTGAAAGGTGATACGCTAGGTGATTCCCAAACATATGCAGCCATTTCGATCTATTAATAAAAGATAAGAAGAAGAGATAAGATCGCATGTCAGACCTCAAAAGAGAGATGATATAGTCTGAAATATTTTGTGCAGATCACAAAATATTATTGGTTACTATTATAGTTTTTTGTTATTTAGTTCTTGCATTTTTCTCGGCGATTCCGCTCATACCGAAGCGGCGGGCCAGTTCCTGTTTGATGCGATCAGGCGAGATGTTTCTATAGCCAAGCGCTACCATGACATGATAAGTAAGATCTGCACACTCATAGACGATCTCATCTTCGTCATTGTCTTTAACGGCAAAGCTGAATTCACCGGCCTCTTCAATGACCTTTTTCAAGATATCATTTTCACCTTTTGCAAAAAGCTTCGCTGTCCATGAGCTTTCAGGGTCAGCATGTTTACGCTCCAAAATGGTATGATAAAGAGTGTCGATAACACCATACATCGCGTCTGTATTGACACTCTGCTCAATGGTCACCTTACCTGAATCCAACTCTGTAAAGAAACATGACTTACGTCCTGTATGACAAGCTACACCGTCTTGTTTAACCTTCAGAAGCAAGGTGTCATTGTCACAATCGATCATAAAAGAGCTGATATGCTGAAGGTGGTTTGAGCTTTCACCTTTTTTCCAGATACGCTGCTTGGAGCGCGAGAAGTAGTGTGCCAATTTGGTCTCAAGTGAGAGCTGAAGAGCTTCTCTGTTCATATAAGCCATCATCAACACTTCGTTTGTCGTTTCATCTTGAACGATCACAGGCAGCAGTTCGGACTTTTCCCAATCAACGCGATTCAGTATCTCTTGCATTATAGTTCCTAATTGTCTTTATAAATTGTAGTGGGATTATAACATCTTACATAGGTATGGATATAAATTGTAGATTTAATGTCTTATATAGTGAGGAGGGAGCAAAGGAGAGAGCTCCTCTGCTCTGTGGTTATTTAATACTCGTCTGCTGTTTAGCACTTTTAGTATCAACCCAAATATTAGGTGTTGAACCGCCAGGTGTTAAAAAGATCTTCGCATCTTTATTCACACTAAGTGCTTCATTAAACTTACCCTGAACCTGGATCTGTTCAAGCTGAAGAAGTTGTGTTGTTAATGATCGTGCGATCAATAGGTTGGCTTTTGCTTTTGCATCAGCTTCAATAGTGATTGCCTGTGCTTTACCTTGTGCTGCAATTTTTACAGCGTCTGCAAGTCCCTGTGCCTCAGCAGCACGTTTAAGTGCATCTTGTTTTGCTCTTGCAACTTCTTGTTCAGCTTGCTGAACCTGTTGTTTAGCAAGTTGGACACGTTCGATCTGGTCTTTTACTTTCGTAGGAAGAACGATCTCACGAAGCTGAACAGACTGAAGTTCTGCCGGTGTGTTTTTCAAACTTTGAATGCTTGCGAGCATACCTTGCTCAATTTCTGCTGCAATTGCATTACGTTTGGTCGGAAGTGCTTCCGCTTCATAGTTACCTATAACATTACGTACAACATCACGAACAACAGGGTTGATGATCTTCTCTTCCCAGATAAAGCCCCAGTTAGAAATCGTCTGCGCAGCAAACTCTGCATTTAGACGATACTGAACAGTCAACTCAATAGAGACAGGGAGACCACGTTTGTCAAGGACAGTGATAGCCGGCTTGATCTCAATACCGTCACCCATCGTAGCGGTACGATCTATACGGGTTGCATAGTTGATAATACGTACTTTCGTATCGACTATGTACACTTTTTGGACCACTGGCATAATAAAGTGCAGACCCGGGAGCATTGCTTGCGCCTCATACTTACCGTTAGTTGCCAAAATACCGCGTTCTCCCTCGGTAATAACTACAAAAGGTTTTGCCAAGATCAGAAGAAGGATAATAGCGCCGATAAAGTAGAATATCCCCGCTTTGCCGCCGCCAAAATTAAAATCTAGTTTTGGTGGTTTAGGAACTTTAAATCCATTATCATTGTTGGAATTACTTCCACCTGCGTTTTTTTTCTTGTTAAAATAGTCGTTCATATCTGATGCCATTAAGACTCCGTTTTCTAAGATTTTTTTCGTCATATTAAACATATGTTAAATAGTGCTCGTATTTGGGATTGCGCCCAAAGACCATATCAAAATAACCACTCTGGATTTTTTCCGTGATAGGTCCACGTGAACCTGAACCTACGATACGTCCGTCAATGTCACGCACAGGGGTGACTTCAGCAGCAGTACCTGTTAAAAAGGCCTCATCTGCGACGTAAAGTTCTTCGCGTGTGATACGTCGACGGACGACCTCAATACCCATGTCTTCCGCCATCTCAATAACCATCTTCTGCGTAATTGATTCTAAAGAGTTGTCATTAGGCGGTGTGACCAACTTACCCTCACGGATCATGAAGAAAGATGCACCGGTTGCCTCAGCAACATAGCCTTGATCATCAAGCAAAAGTCCTTCATCATAACCGCACTCAATCGCTTCATATTTTGCCATCTGAGAGTTAAGGTAGTTGGCGGTCGCTTTTGCCTTACCCATATTGGATGTATTAGAAGGACGGTTGATAGAAGAGATCTTTAGACGAATTCCATGCTTAAGCCCCTCTTCACCAAGATACGCACCCCATTCCCAAGCTGCGAGGACAGTCTCAACAGGTGCGTCTTTGTGATAAACACCCATAACGCCATAACCTAAAAAAGCAAAAGGACGAATATAGACATTGTCACCTGTAAACTCATTCTTGCGTACAAGTTCGATCTGTGCCTTGTTGAGTTCTTCCACAGTATAAGGGATTTTGATCAGTGTCATTTTCGCCGATTCTAAAAGACGTTTTGTATGGTCATTCAAACGAAAAATAGCATACCCTTTCTCTGTCTTATACGCTTTAGTACCCTCAATAACACCATTTCCATAGTGAATAGTGTGTGAAAGTACGTGAGTTTTAGCTTCACCCCAGGGAATGAATTTACCGTTCATCCAAATAGTTTTTGCTGCATCCATAATGTGCATTCCTAATTTTATATAATGTGGTTGATTTTAACTAAAATGTGATTAGCTTCTTGTTAATTATGCGGGCTCATTGGAGAGGGGCACAGCTCCATTTTTTTTGCTACGCTACAAAAAAGTTGACCAATGTCCCACAGCTGAAAGGTTGGAACTTTTTTTAATACTTCAGACCAACCTTCTTCAACGCTGCATTAATGTTTTTCATCTGCTGATTTTTATCACGACACCAATCCGGTGAAATAAGGCTGCTATCATTGATCCCTGCTGTCATACGCTGCACACTGACGTTGTCCGGTTTCATCTGCAGCGCTTGTACCAAGACATCAAGATAATCATCTTCACTAATAGGTATGAATTCACCGCGGGCGTATTCATTGGCAAGCGCTGTTCTTTTCACAACATAAAGAGAGTGGTATTTTACTGAATCTATACCCCAAGAGTAAGCTTCTCTGGCTGTCTCCAGCATCATCTTTTTATCTTCACCCGGCAGACCGAAGATAAGATGCCCGCAGACATGTAGGCCCGCTTTTTTAGACTTTCCGATCCACTCTTTCACATTTTGTGAATCGTGCCCACGGTTGATCCGATCTAAGGTCTCATCATATATCGACTGAATACCAAATTCGATCCAGATCTCTTTTTTAGTCGCTAATTCTGCTAAATACTCAAGTGTCTCTTCTGTAATAGAATCAGAACGTGTCCCGATACTAAGACCGACGACATCATCAAAAGAGAGTGCTTTCTCATAGAGCGTTTTTAAGGTATCGAACGGCGCATAGGTATTGGTAAAGGACTGGAAATAGACTAAGAACTTTGTCGCACCATATTCCCGACGCAGTCGTGCACTCAGCGCATCAAACTGCATCTGGAGCTGAAGCAGCTGTTTATCAAGAAATGGGTTCTCTTTTGAATCAAGATTAAGGTAAAAACCTTTTAGCTCTTTAACGTCATCGGTACTGGCACTGAAAGACTCATTTTCGCAAAAAGTACACCCGCCTTTTGCAACCGTCCCATCAATATTTGGACAGGTAAACCCTGATATATTGATACCGACTTTATACACTTTTTCGCCAAAGCTATTGCGCAAATAGGCACCATACGTAAAAATCTGTTCAGTTTTCAAATCTTAAACCTGTTAAACGATGTAGTCGCCGGTAAAACAGGCTGTACAGTAGTTGTCACCGGTAGAGTGAACACTGCGCATCAACGCCTCGTTGCTAAGGTAAGCAAGCGAGTCAGCCTCGATGTAATCACAGATCTCTTGGTTGCTCATGTTAGCTGCGATCAGTTTGTCTTTGTCTGGCGTATCTACCCCATAAAAACATGGATTAGTTGTCGGAGGGCTTGATATACGCATGTGGACTTCAGCCGCCCCAGCCTCTTTTAACATTCTAATAATACGACGAGAGGTCGTACCGCGAACGATAGAGTCGTCAATGACAATAATTCGTTTTCCCTTAATAAGATCAGTAATAGGAGAAAGTTTCATCTTTACTTTCAGATCACGCATCTCTTGCGTCGGTTCGATAAAGGTACGGCCAATATAGTGGTTACGCATAATACCCATCTCAAAAGGAATACCGCTCTCTTGAGAATAACCGATAGCAGATGGGACACCGCCATCAGGAACAGGTACAACCATGTCAGCTTCAACCGGCTGCTCTTTTGCCAGTTCTACACCCATGTTTTTACGTTTTTGATAGACATTTTGGCCATAGACCTGTGAATCTGGACGGGCAAAATAGACATATTCAAAGATACAATGTTTTGGTGTCGCATCAAAGACTTTGATCGACTGCGGCTCTTTTCCTTTTTCAAAGATCAACAGCTCTCCGGGTTCAACTTCACGAATGTATTCTGCCCCAATAAGGTCAAATGCACACGTCTCGGAAGCGACGACATAACCGTCACCAACTTTACCTAGACTGAGTGGACGGAAACCAAAGCGGTCACGCATAGCGAACATCTTAGTTCGGCTTAAAAAGACTAAAGAGTAGGCACCTTCGATTTTTTTCACTGCATCTACAATACGATCTTTTAACTTCTTTTGCTCACTTCTGGCTATAAGGTGAATAAGGTTCTCTGTGTCCATCGAACTTTGAAAAATAGCACCTTGTGTGATCAGCTCTTGACGCACCTCTGTGTGATTCGTAAAATTGCCGTTATGCACAATAGAAAGTTGTCCAAGATCATAATTGGCATGCACCGGCTGTGCATCTAAAATAGAGTCATCGCCTGCCGTAGAATAACGGGTATGACCGATCGCCATATGCCCTTTAAGCGTTTCCAGTTTCTGCTCATTAAAGACCTGTGTCACAAGACCGCGGTCTTTGATCGTATGAAGGCGTTTACCGTCACCTGAACTGATCCCGGCAGCTTCTTGTCCACGATGCTGTAAAGCATGTAGAGAAAAATAGGCTAATTTAGACGCCTCTTCATGATTAAAAATCCCAACAACCGCACATTTCTCATTTATATCTTCGCGCATAATATTCCTCTTATAGTTCTAAACAGTCAGCAATACTGTACAGTCCGCTCTCTTTTGATATCAACCATCGTGCCGCACGAATCGCACCTTTAGAGAAGGTGTTACGACTTGTCGCTGTGTGATTGAGTTCGATAAATTCACCATCATTGTAAAAACCAACCGTGTGACGACCGACAATATCACCACCCCGAAGAGCCATCACCGCGATTTCATCTTCTGTACGTTCACCAATATTACCGTTACGTCCACTGACACGTACACGATCCAAATCCAGTCCACGACCTGCTGCTGCAGATTCAGCCAGTGTTAAAGCTGTTCCGCTGGGTGCATCTTTTTTATGACGGTGGTGCATTTCTACGACTTCTATATCGAAGCCATCGAGTTTTTTTGCTGCCATGTTGACAAGCTTGCTTAACATCGCTACGCCTAATGACATGTTAGTAGCATGAAGAACAGGCATCTGCTCACTGACCGTCTTGAGAAGGTTGAGTTGATGTGTATCAAAACCCGTTGTTCCAGAGACAATCGGTTTTGGGTTTTTCAAAGCCTCTTCGAAAAGAATCTGCGCGGCTTCGGGCAGAGAGAAGTCAATGACAATCTCACATTTTTCTAAAAATGCCGCTGCATCATTCGTCACTGTAATACCATCTGCCAATGGAAAACTCAGCTCTTTACGAATATGGATTACAGCAAGTTCCATACCTTCCGTCTTTGCCAGATCGTCAATTAAAAGACGGCCAACTCGACCACTAGCCCCATACACACCTACTTTAATCATCTATTTCTCTCTACTGTTTTTGACTTCATCCACATAAGGGATGACATTAACGGCTGCAACAGCGCCGTCACCGGCTGCCGCGACAACCTGCTTTGGAGCATCAATACGAATATCACCTGCCGCATAAAGACCTGGAACTGATGTCCGCATACGAAGATTAACGATCACCTCACCTGCTTCATTTACGTCACAGATAAACGTCCCGTCTTCTTTTTTTAGAACATCGTTGTTGACATTCATACCGACAAAGGTAAATACACCTGGGACTTGAAGATCAAGCAAACCTTCCGGTGTGTTGATTTTGATGCCGTTTACACCCATCTTGTCGCCATACACTTCTTCTGGTGTTGCATTTAAAATCAATTCAATATTTTCCGTATCCATAACACGCTTGATTGTGTTTGGTGCAGCTCTAAACGTTTCACGACGGTGTACGATATAGACTTTAGAGCAGATATTGGAGAGGTAAACTGCCTCTTCTAACGCGGTATCACCACCGCCGATAACAGCAACTTCTTTACCTTTGTAGAAAAAGCCGTCGCATGTTGCACATGTCGAAACGCCTTTTCCAAACAGCTCATCTTCGCCTTTAAATCCAGCACGTTTTGGTGTTGAACCTGTCGCAATGATCACCGACAAGGCATCTTCACTTGTCCCGTCACCCTTGTGAATTGTAAAACTACCGTCATCATTGTGATCGACTTTCATGACTTCAACCATAGCATGCTTTAAACCAAAACGCTGACACTGCTCAGGCCATGGCATCATCAGATCCATCCCTGTTATTTCACCCGTCACACCCGGATAGTTTTCAATCTCTGAACTGCCGGTGATCTGACCGCCAGGCATGCCTTTTTCAAACATTGTTACATTTGCCAAACCGCCACGTGTTGTATACAAACCGGCTGTCAATCCCGCTGGTCCACCACCAATAATCGCACAATCTAACATATCTGTTCCTTGTTAAGCAAAAATAAAATATAGTTTATATTTTCTCTAAAATAATACCCATTTAGTAATAAAGAGTCTCTTTGTAAAACAGATTGATAAGATTAGATAAAGAATGGTTGTTAGTAAAGAATTGTGAGTGTGGTTACGTATGTCGAGTGAAGCAGTGACAAACCGAGTATAGTAAAAAGTTTTAGATTTGGTGTAAGTTGCGCCGCATATGAACTCGAAGGTGTACGTTTGTACATCGAGCGGTGAACTCCGGTGCAAATTGCGCCGAAGCTAGAACTTTTTATAAAAGACCGTTGATCTTTGCTGCGAATGCATCTTTAGAAGCTGCACCAACCATAGTGTCTACTTGAACACCATCTTTGAAAAAGATGATAGTTGGAATAGAACGGACACCATATTTAACTGCAATGTCTTGCTCTTCGTCTGTGTTTACTTTAACGATTTTAGCTTTACCGTCAAAATCTTCTGCTAGTTCTTCAACTACAGGTGCAATCATACGACAAGGCCCACACCATGGTGCCAAAAAGTCTACCATTGATACGCCTTCAGCGATGGTTGCGTCGAAATCTGCAGATGTTGATTCAATATATTTAGCCATAATATTACCTCTTGTTTGAATTAGTTTAAGTATTATATCTCTTCATCAGTTAACTTTTCTTTACATATACTATAAGTCCATGTTAAAACCTATAATCGTGTTACTTTCTGAGATATAAATCGGAGAAATTTTATCTTATTTAAAAACAGTAATCAATACGTGTTCAAATTATTTCATTTATTTAAGATTAGGTCAAGATTTACTTAAAGAGTGATATTGATCAAATGGGTGACTTTTTCCGGTGTGACGATCACGCCATCAATGCAATAATCGATATCCAGCTGGTGTTTTTTTTGATAACTTGCAACCGTCTGTAAAAAACGATGCATTTTTGTCGGGGTTATATTTTGAACAGCGGACGCGTAATCATTGCCGCTTTTCACTTCAATAAAATGCAGCACTTCTTCTTTAATCGCAATGATATCGATCTCGCCGAACTTGCTGTAGACATTACGATCTACAATATCAAAACCTTGTTCACGAAGATAGAGGCAGGCCTTCTCTTCAGCTATGGTTCCCGTGGCACGACTCATTTCGTCCTCCCGTCTGATCTCTCTTACTCAATCCTAATAAACAGGTATCACTTCGACTTTAATCGATTTAAATGCTGCCGTTAAAATAAGTTCATCACATTTGTCGCCAAAGATCGCATTGATACGTGACTTAGCATGGTGAAAGGTGACAAACAGTGTTTTTGGTTTAACCTTATCGGTCAATTTGACTTTTAGTGGTTCAGTCTGCCCATTCTCAGTTTTTAAGATGACATACTCTGTTATAAAGTCAGCCGCATCATCTTCATTTGCCAATAGGACATCTTCTTCATAACGCTTATTGAGTTTTTCACTCTCTTTTGTCTGCGCCGCGTTATTATACTGAGCCAAAGTACGCCCTGTTGTCAAGTGATAACCCTCGCAGCGATTATCTTTCAGCTCTTGGATCTGACCGCGCACTTTGTACTGGTGATAATGAAAATGCCCCAAACCGTCATCCGTTCTAAAGTCCAACAGGTGCAGGATTGGTGTGTCTTCATGATAAACAGGCCATTGTAGTCCACGTTTTCGGTGACGTTCCATCTTCAGATAGGTCGCTCCGCTGAAACGGCGGTGGGCTACCTCACGTACTTCATCCCACACTTCAGAACTGTCCTTATAGTCATAAGAACCGCCCATCTTGTTATCCAGCATCTGAATGACTTCCCAATCGTCAGGAAGGTCACTCTGTACCAGCGGTTGCGAGAGGTGCAGTCGACGCATCGCATTGACATAAACACCTGTTTTTTCATAGGCTGATTTAACACCGACAACAATATCTGCACGTTTTGCAACATCATTCATCATGATCTCTTGAACCATCAGAAATTCCAAGTTTTCAAAAGCTTTATCGATCTTGTTTAGGTTAGGATGGATGTGTGTAATATCTTCACCCATGTTTAAAATAGCTTTCAAACGTCCCTCTAACATCTCATCAACCAGCTGTGGCGTCATCAGACCCACCTCTTTAGGTACTTGGTAGTCAGGGTCAAAGTACGGTAGACAACCCATATCACAAGCGCCTTGAACATTGTTTTGTCCACGAAGAGGCATCAACCCTGCCCCGCGTTTACCAATATTACCGGTCAGAAGGGCCAAGTGCGTTATCGCCATAACCGCGTAGGAACCGTCAAGATGCTCTGTAATACCCAATCCCCAAAAGATCATAGATTTTTTAACCGCATATTCGCGGGCAACATTTGGGATCTGTTTTACCAGATACTCATACCCTTCAACATCTTTAAAGTAGTCCGGATTCGCATACGGATCATTCAAGATCTTCTCTTTGTACTCTTCAAACCACTTCGTACGGGTCGCGATAAACTCTTTGTCGTACAGCTCTTCTTCTAAGATAACATAGGCCATTATATTTAGAATAAGCAGGTTTGCCTCGTGAGGAATGATCACCTTGTGTTTAGCAAACTTCATCAGTTTGATCTCACGGACATCGATCACTGCAATGTTGTTTTTAGTCTGCGCAACATCAACAATTCTGTTGGAGACTATAGGGTGGGCTTCTGTCGTGTTAGAACCGATGATGACCATAAACTCTGCATCATAAATGTCATCATACGGGTTCGTAGCAGCACCCTCCCCGATCGTTTGACGCATCCCTTTCAAACTAGGGGAGTGGCAGACACGTGCACAGTTGTCAACATGCGGAGAGTTCATCGTATGACGTGTGAACTTTTGAAAAAGATAGGCACTTTCACACGAGGTCCTTGCACCGCCGATCGCTGCAAAAGAGTGGCGTCCGTACTTCTCCTGGATCTCTTTTAGCTTCATTGTTGCCGCAGTAGTCGCCGTGTCAATGTCCGTTGTGTACCAAACATCATCAAGCTCTTTTAATGCACCTGCTACAACCTCTCTGATCTCTGGATTTTTCTCTAAAAAGCTTTTTCTGATCCGAGGTTCTGTAACACGGTTTTTAGACGTCACGAAGTCAAACCCGTATTTGCCTTTGATGCAGAGTTTTCCCTGTGAGACAGTCCCGTCTTTGGATGCAAAGATCTTTACGATCTTATTGTTATGCACTTCACCAACGATGTCACACCCTACCCCGCAATACGTACATACGCTGTTTATCTCTTGTGTTTCTGTATCCATTATTCTGCCTGATTTGGGTAATTAAAATAGTTACCAATATAATCTTTCATGATTGTATTACTCACTATTTTAACAACTAAGTTTACAGTTTAGTGACTTAATTAGTTTGAAGGTAAAAAAAAATTGTAGGAAGTTAAATAATCTGTAAGTCTAATCTAATATATATTCAGAGAGAAGATAAGCTTCGTAACACCAAAGGGCAGCCCTAAAGTATATTACGAATAAAAAGTTGCTAAACGATTCTGATCATCACCGGTTTGGCAACGACAAAATCGAGTTTTTCAGAAATAGCGATCACATCTTGAATATTGCGTTCTACCGCCATATGGGTTGAGAGTAGAAGATTGACAGAATCAGAAGTAGACGGGCGCTGTAAGATAGTCTCAATAGAGATGTCATGTTCACCAAAAAGCTTCGTGATCACTGCTAAAACACCCGGTTTGTCTATAACACTGAAACGCAGATAGTATTTTGAGACAATAGCATCTTTGTCTTTTAGAGTGAGTCCATGTTCCAGCGGCTTGTCAAAACCCAACATAGGAGTAGACTTTCCTGAACGTGCGATATCGATGATGTTAGCGACAACAGCACTTGCCGTTGCATCACCACCGGCACCTGGACCATAATAGAGTGTCTCTCCCACTTTGTCACCGACAACACTGATGCCGTTCATAACACCATCAATCTTAGCGAGCATTTCATCTTTAGAGATCAAGGTTGCATGAACACGAAGCTCAACTTCATCTCCGTCGCGTTTGGCAATACCAAGCAGTTTAACAGCGTATCCGAACTCTTTAGCGAAAGCAATATCATCTTGAGTGATATTTTCAATCCCCTCGATCAAAATATCTTCAGGTTTTGCATCGATACCATACGCAATTGAAGCCAAGATAAGAAGTTTATGTGCTGCATCAAATCCGCCGACGTCGAAGGTCGGGTCAGCCTCAGCGTAACCCAGTTCCTGGGATTCTTTCAAGATGTCTGCATAGGCGACACCCTCATCTGTCATCTTTGTCAGCATGTAGTTACTGGTTCCGTTCAAGATACCCAGCATAGACTCAATGTGGTTAGCAGAGAGGCCGTCACGCAGTGCATTAATGATAGGAATTCCCCCCGCAACACTCGCCTCATATTCAAAAGGAAGGTCTTTGGCAATATCTTGAAGTTCATAACGGTGATACGCTAAAAGTGCTTTGTTCGCTGTAACAACTGCTTTCCCGTTACGCAGGGCAGCTTTCACCACTTCAAAGGCCTCTTCTACCCCGCCCATGAGTTCGACAACGACATCAATCTCCGGGTCATTAACAATATCATAAGGATTGTCAGATAGCTTGATATCTAAGCCACGTTCTTTGGAAAGGTTTTTGACAACGCCGGAGATCACGACCACTTCGCATCCTGCACGAGCAGTGATCATCTCTTTATTATCGTTCAAGATCTTTACAACAGAAGTTCCTACCGTTCCAACACCGATAACACCAATTTTAAGCATCTATTTCCTTCTGGTCTTCAAATTGTTTTAAAAAGTCTTTGATGTTACGCGCTGCCTGACGGATGCGGTTATCGTTCTCTATCAAGGCAATACGCACATAACCTTCACCATATTCACCAAAACCAATGCCCGGAGCTACCGCGACCTGCGCTTCTACAAGCAGGCGTTTTGAGAACTCCAACGACCCTAAATGTTGCGCACACTCAGGGATTTTTGCCCAAACGAACATACTCGCCTGATTTCGTCTGATCTTCCACCCTGCTCTATCAAAAGCTTCGAGCAAGATCGTTTGGCGATGGTCATACTTATCAGTAATGTCACGAACACACTGCTGATCGCCGTTGAGCGCTACAGTAGCAGCGACTTGAATCGGTGTAAACATCCCATAATCCAACCAAGATTTGATCTTTTGGAGCGCACCGATAAGTTTCTTGTTACCGACAAAGAACCCCACACGCCAGCCGGCCATATTATAGCTTTTAGAGAGGGTAAATGACTCTACCGCAACATCTTTAGCCCCTTCGACTTGCATAATTGATGGTGTGACATAACCATCAAACGTGATGTCACCATACGCTATATCAGAGATAATATAGAAACGCTCTTTTTTCGCCATCGCTACAAGCCGCACATAAAAATCAAGTGTTACCGTTGCTGTCGTCGGGTTGTGAGGAAAGTTGACTAAAACATATTTTGGTCGTGGTGAACTCTCTTTGAAGACACGCGCAAGGTCTTCAAAAAACTTATCTTCATCGACTTTGTAATCTTCGTCAAAGACTAAACCAAACTTTACAACATTTCCACCCGCTAAGATGAACGCATAACTGTGAATTGGGTAGGTAGGGTCAGGAACAACTGCCACATCACCCGGATTGGTAATAGCATAACAGAGGTGCGCATACCCTTCTTTACTTCCCATCGTTGCTACACACTCTGTCATCGCATCAAGATCACAGTCATAGCGTCTCTTGTACCATCCGGCAATCGCCATAAGCAGCTTAGGGATGCCCTTTGATGTTGAATAGCCGTGGGTCTTTGTCTTTTGTGCTGATTCGACAAGCTTTTCACGAATGTGCTCAGGTGTATCACCGTCCGGATTGCCCATCGAAAAATCGATTACATCGGCGCCTGCGCGGCGTTCTGCCATCTTCAAGTCATTTACTTCTGCAAAAACATACTTTGGCAGTCTTTTAATGCGGTCAAACTCTATTTCGTCAAACATATATTCTCCTATCTTTTTCCAGATGGACTAAATTCAAGTCCGTATCTAATATTAGTTATGGTGTAAAGGTCGCTGACACTGATATAACGTGTCTCTTCCGGAAGTTTCAAATTTAAACGGGTTGTCTCTTCATCTTGCTTTATCACTTTAAGCAGACGCAAAGAGCTGTCATAAAGGGCAATATATGGATACCAATAATTTGCTCTGTGGCTCGTGATATCTATGGCTTTAATGTCGGCAACATCCAGCCATTTTGCATATTGAATACGATTGTATTTCTTCTTTATGCCGCTTTCTAGTCTGTCGACTTTCAGATGTGCTTTTGATGTATCGATGTTGTAGTGCCAATCTGTTGCTGATTGACGTACGATATCAATAATCTCGCATCCGCGGGTAGCAAGTTCTTTACGTAAAAGTACCGGGTCAGTTACATACTCGGCTTCAAGAGAGATCTTCCATTCAAACCCGCTCTCATCATGCACAGACTCTTTCGTCACATAACGATAATATCCAATATCACGAAGCGTATCACCCATCAACTTAACAAAAAACAGGGCGTCACCTGTCGAATGAAATGTCATCTCATACTGCTGTGGCTCTTCAAAAAAGAGGTGTAATAGACCATTTTCTTCCAATGTCTCAACAACTTTCACAACATTGATACGATCTTGTATATAAAAGCTATCAACATTTTTGAAATTGATATGAATGTAATCCCGATTTTTCTCGTACGACTCTTCACCGATAAAGGAGAGGACTTTCGCATCAAGCCGCTCTTCTTTTGTCAGCGTATTATTCTCAACTATCTGTTCTTTTTTTGTTAATACACTCTCTTCTTCCACAGTCAGAGTTGCTGTTTCAGCACCAAACAGTGAAGCTGTTAACAGGGTAGTCAATAACAGCTTTTTTACCACAGTTTGCCCCCGTTACGTGCTTTAAACTCTTCTTTGTCAATGATTTGGCAGATACCGTTCTCATACAAAAAGAGCAGTTGTTTATCTTCTCTATATTTATTCGTTGCGTCCCCACAGTCCATGTCAAGGTGACCGTAACCGGTAGCGATCAACCAGTTTTTGTTAGCATCTAAAACAAGAGGTTCCGTGATCGTCTCAGCTCGACGTTTGTGTGTCTCGGCATTGATGATACCCAACCAAAGTTTACCCTTAGGGATAATACGCAGATAAAGTGGCATCACCGGTTCATTACTGCTTACAGGTCCAAGCGTATCTGTCGCGTTCTTGCTCTCTTGAATAGTTTCATCTTTTGAGATCGAGCCGTTAGCTTCTTGAGTATCTTGGCCGAACTCAGCAGATTCAACTTCATTGTTTTGCATCATATCTTCTACATTTGAAACATCTACAGGCTTAAGATTTAAATTCTTTTTTGCCTGGTCAATAGCTGTATTATTGATCTCTATCTTCGCTACCGTTGTTGACGAAAAATCGACAACACTGATCAGAATGAAGACTAGAAGCGCTACGATGCTTCCGGCAATGACATATTGCACTTTTTTGTTTTTTAAAATGGCCTTCTTTTTTTCAAACAGCTTTGAGCTTGTATCAGCGATCTCCAAGTTACTCTCTTGCGTGATCTCTTTTTCTGCTCTTGCAAAAAGGAACTCTTGTTTAAGCCCTGAAAGATCAACTTTGTATTCACGCTCTAAAATTGAAAGAAAACCAAAGAACTGTGGTCTTTGAAACTTCTCAAACTTTTTATTCAAGATACTTTCAACATGCGCCACAGGAATATGTGTTGCCGAAGAGATTGTCTTACTGCCAAGTTCTTGAAGCTTATTAAAACCATCCATGACTAACGCATCCTATCCATCAAAATTGCACCTGCGGCACTAACATTCAGAGAATCAAAACCGTGTGCCATCTTAATGCTGACAGGATAATCAAGTTTTGAGATGACTCTGTTGGTAAGTCCTTCAGACTCATTTCCCAGGATCAGCGCTCTTTTGTAGGTGATGTTAGCTTCATTGATATCATCACCATCCACCACTGCACCATACAGGTATGTACCCGAAGTCTTAAGTTCGTTAAGCACATCTTGGATGTTGTTGACAACACAAATCGGCATGTCAAAGATCGCACCTGCCGAGCTGCGAACAACGCCTTCAAGGTTAAGATGTTTCATACCGCAGACAATAATACCGTCAACGCCCAAAGCGTATGCACTACGAACAATAGCACCAATGTTGCCAATGTCGGTCACACCGCTCAAGACAACGAGAAAAGGTTTAGTGCGCAGAGCATCCAAACCTTTGACTTCTATGCCGTCGATATCTGCTAGAAACCCTTGATGGTTTCCGCTTTTAGCCATTTGTTGGGCAGCCTCGGGTGGTATACGTTTGATAGTGACACCCATCCGCATAAGACGTGAGTACTCTTTTTTTTCTAGCTCTTTTGCTAGATAGAGCGTCTCGATACGGTTAGGATACTTCTCTAGAAGATAATAAACTGGTTGTTTTCCATAGATTAACATGAAAGCGATTTTAGCGAAAAAATACTTGATATGATGTAATAAAAGTTATTTGAATTATTTTTGCTCTGAACCAGGAGCTGATTTACCTGCCTACAAATTCGAAAATTGTACAAATTCATGCAAATTATCTATAAACAACGTAATGAATATGGGCTATTTACCCTCGTCCAAGAGCCGCTGATAACAGGCTTTTGGATTCTCGCCGGTAATCTTGGCAATTAACTTGGAAGCGACTTTTTTAGGTAGATCAAAAGCCAGGATGTCACGTTCACTCATCGTAGAATGGTGTGCCTCCCCCGCTTCGATGACAACGACCCACTCCCCTCTAATCTGCCCAGAGAGCTGTTCTTTGATCTCACTCGCTGTACCATGCAGATAGGTCTGATATTTTTTAGTCAACTCTTTAGCCAAAAATAGACGACGGTTTGGGACTTCCAAAACCAACTCGTCCAACAATTTTGCCAGACGGTGGGGCGCTTCGTAAAGCACCGTTGTATAGCCGTTAAAAAGAGCCTCTTGCAGGCCATTGCTGCGCCCACTTCCCTTGTGGTCCAAAAAGCCGAAAAAGAGCATCTGTGTCGCTACGAACCCACTTGCCACAAAGGCGGTCAAAACAGCGTTTGCCCCCGGCATCACGTCATACTTCACACCATTATCGATGCAGTAGCGGACAAGGGTCTGACCCGGATCACTGATGCCAGGCATCCCGGCATCACTCACATAGACAACATTCTGATCAAAAAATGACGGTTCAAGTTTTTCAACAAAATCTTTTTCATTATGCGAGTGAAGAGAGATGAACTCTTGGTCACGACGTTCAAGGTTGTAACGTGTATCTAAGATGTTAAGAAGTTTTTTGGTGACTCGGGTATCTTCACAGAGTAATATATCTGCTTTGGAGAGAGCTTCCATGGCGCGCAGCGAGATATCGCCGATGTTGCCAATGGGAGTAGGGACAAGGGTAAGCAAGGCTTACTCTTAAATTAGTTTTTTGCGTAACGTGCTTTGAATTTCTCAATACGCCCAGCAGTATCTACGATCTTCTCAGAACCTGTAAAGAATGGGTGACACTCATTACAGATGTCAACACGTAGTTCAGATTTTGTACTTTTAGTAACAAACTCGTTACCACATGCACAAGATATAGCACAGTCAACTGATGTCGGGTGAATCTCTTTTTTCATTGTTTTGCCTTTTGTGCCACGTCATGTACGTAGTCACGGTATATTTTTAAAATCCGTACGGGTGCGGATTGTTAAGGACGCGAATTATATCTAAATAAATTTAAAGTTTCAATAGTAGCAATATCTACAACAATATCTTCGAGGCGATCGCTGTTGCTGCCGTTTCAGAACGAAGTATCATCGGGGTGTCGAGACGAAAGACTTTTTGCTCTTTCAAAAGTGTGCGTTCAGCCTCACTGAGACCACCTTCACTGCCGATGAGAACCGTGTTTATGTCGCTACTGTCACCCAGGACCTCTTCGCAAAAGTCAAAAACAACGGTCTGCGGGTTCTCTTGTAGGAACGCTGCGATATTTTTCATCTCGTCAAACAACATCATCTCAGAGCGGCCGCACTGTTGCATGGAGCTCTCCAAAATACGTTCATAACGTTTGAAGTCCGGTTTAAAATTCTTTTGCGAACGGTCACAGTAGATAAAGGTTATCTTAGAGACACCCAGTTCATTAAGCAGGGGCAGGACCTTTTCAACCGACTTGCTGTCGACGATGCACCAGCCGATATGCAGTTTTTTAGGGGCAGCCACCTCCTCATAGTCTGCACTCTGCAGTTCAAGTGTGGCACTTCGTCCGTCAATATCAACGATCTTGTAGCGGTAAAGTATCTCACTGGAGGTCTGCTTGCGAAATCCCAGCTCATCTCCGACTTGATGCCGACGCACTTTAATGATGTATTTAAACGCTTCACCTTTAAGCTCTAATAACTCTTTTCCAGCATCTTGATCAAAAAGAAATCTCACACATACATCCAGAGGCTGATAAGTATGATCAGCGCTATTTCACTGACCAGGATTTTTTGCGCGTCTCTTTTGTATCTGTTAAAAGCGCCCTCTTCGGCAATTGAAGCATATTTGAGAGGACGGGAACGCTTGATCTCAAAAAAGATGAGAACGATTGAAAGAATGATCATAGCGATATTTGGGATCGTAAACTCCAGATGTTTAGCGGCCATCATCACCATACCGGTAAAGATAGGGAGAAACATAGCCATTAGAATGAGTGGACTTTGTATGCGCATTTTACGTAGATAAGGGATAACCTCGTCAGCACGGTCAAGCTGCCACAAACTTGCTAAAAAAATAACGACTAGCAAAAGTACGCCAACTTCGTGAATGGAGAGACTCATATTATACATTGTATTCATAACCAAGATTTTACACAAATTCTTCTATAATCTCTCTACTTTATAAAATATTTGACGAATTGATAAAAGGATTTATATGGCTGTTACTGTTGACGAGGCGCTCTCGCTTATTTTTGACCATGTTATTCCCAAGTCAAAACAGTTACTGCCTATCGAATTGGCACTGGGTCATGTTTTGGCAGAAACCATTATTGCGACACATAACCTCCCCCCTTTTGACAACTCTGCAATGGATGGCTACGCTATAAAATCCAGTGATGCAGGCAAATCATTAGATTGTGCTCATACGATCTTTGCCGGCGATAAAGAGGAGATCAAACTTCAAGACAGCAACTGCATCAAGATCATGACGGGAGCGCGTATTCCTCATGGATGTGAAGCTATCGTCCCTATTGAAGAGACACGTGCTGACGGGGAAAAGGTCATCATGCCTGAGCGCATCAAGCCGGCACAACATATTCGTCTGACCGGCGAAGATATCCAAAGAGGCGATCTTCTGCTGGAGAAAGGTGAACGTCTTTATGCGCATCAGATCACCCTTTTGGCATCGCAAGGCATCTCGCAAGTCAGGGTCTACAAAAAACCGCGTGTGGCTCTTTTTGCTTCAGGCAGTGAGCTTAAAATGCATTTTGAGCAGATCACGGACTACCAACTTTATAACACTAACACCCCGACTGTCTTGGCGCGATGTCAAGAGCTCGGTTGTGCGGTACAGTTTATCGGCACGGCTGTCGATGACCTCGATTCTATCCATGAACACATCGAGTCTGCACTCGACTCTGACCTTATTATCACTTCTGGCGGGGTCAGCGTCGGTGATGCTGACTACACACAAGAGGCCTTTAGTGCTTTTGATTACGACTGCATCTTTGAAAAGATAGAGATCAAACCGGGTAAACCGACTACATTTGGACGTATCGGTAATACCTATGTCCTCAACCTGCCGGGGAATCCGCTGGCTGCGGCTCTTATCTTTGAGATCTTCGGACAGAGCATCATCAATGCCCTCTCTGCCGTTAAAGAGAAGTACCTCTCCACTATGACTGCAAAACTTAAAAAAGAGTATACATCCCGTCCGGGCCGCAATACGCTGGTACCGGGTTTGTATGACGGTGAGACCTTTGAGGTGTGTGATAAATATGCCCCGGGTATGATCTCACCGCTTGCGAAATCGAATGCTTTGATCTTTGTGGATGCGAGTGTCAGTACATTGGAAGCCGGCGCAGCTGTCAAGGTCATTCCGACTCGGTTTAGTTTTAATTCTTCGGAACAAAAATCGATTTTTACTAAATAAACTTTGTTCATTACTTCATATCATTAGTATGTCACTTTTTTCTTTTGCTCGCTCAAAAGAAGAAGTAACCAAAAAAGAAAAGAGCGATTCCCTTCGGCCACTATCAACTGCTGTAAAGTTGTAACTTTAAACCTTCATGCATTTTTGCACGCCT
>JAQIBF010000118.1 GCA_027859195.1 Helicobacteraceae bacterium | reverse complement strand
TGACGGCACTTGCTGTTTCGGTGGGGATGCTGCCTGTCGCTATGGGCTCGGCGATCGGGCTGGAGCGTCTGGCACCTTTAGGTGCTGTGGCTATCGGGGGATTGCTGGTCGGTACATTTTTAACACTGTTGTTTATCCCTCTTGTCTTTATCTGGACGGTACGCGAAGATGAGTTGCAAGAGGAGGCGTTCTAGCCTCTTATACATCGCGAGCAAAGCAGACCCGACAGATCTGTTGGCCGCTTTTAAGATAAAGATCTTGATATCGGGATGGCTCGAGAGCGTTTGTTTCATTACAGACAATGAAAACAGAAGCGGTATAAGCAGATCGCTTTGGATAAAATGTACGTCTATACATAGAACGCAACGTTAAAAAAACATATGACACGGCAGGCGATAGGCTATTTTAACGTTTGGTTAACAGAGAAGATCTAAGATATATCCATGAAAAGTGCCAATGCCAGAGAGTGTAAAATGCCACTGTTCACCCGGAGCACCCCTTCTTCATCTCACTCTTTCTATCTGCTATTTGCCTGTGTACTGTTTTTGACCACGCCGCTGAAGAGCGACACCCTCTCCCTTCTCTTTGAAAATGACCTGTTTGCCGGAACCGATAAGCACTACACCAACGGCGTACGTCTTGGATGGATGGATGACCCACAGCAAAAAGATGTAGAGAGCGGCTACACTGAGCTTATGTATGGAGCGGTAGACACTGTTCCTTTTCTGCATTTGGAGCCGAAAAAAGAGCATAATGCCGGTTTTAGTATCCATCAGATGATGTTCACTCCCCAGAATATTACAGCTACCGAAGCGGATTACGAGGACATCCCCTATACCGGGCATCTTGCATTTTCATTTTTTTTATTCGAATATGATGCCGACAGCTATGACGAATATAAACTTCAACTGGGAATCGTCGGTCCGCTCTCAGGTGCAGCTGCCGTACAGAAGTTATTTCATCGATTGACGCACAGCACTCAACCGAAAGGATGGGATACTCAACTGGGCAACCACCTGACCGCTGCCATCACCTACGACCATGGCAGCAGGCTATGGCAAAAAAAGGTAGGGTACGGTCTCTCTTCTGACGTTATCGGAAGTTACGGGGCCCAGCTTGGAAACTTCTATAGCGGTGCAGTCGTCAGAGCTGTTTGGCGTATTGGCAGCAACTATCCAAACAACTTTAACGCTTTCTATTCCGATGTCATCGGTGACAGTGCCCTTTTGGGACTGCAGCAGAGCTCCGAAAAGTTCGGCTGGTCGGTCAATCTTGGTCTTGCGCTTAACGGGGTCGGCTACTTTTATGTCACCGATGCCGATAGCGACTATAATGTTCAAAGAGAGTCCTTTCTGGGCGAAACGCTCCTCTCTTTCAGCTTTTACTTCCACGATCTGGAACTCTCGCTCACAAAGCAGATAAAATTTTCACTCTCTGAACCTTCAGCCAACACGCTCTCCTACGGTGCGGCATCACTGCTGTGGAAGTTCTGACCCTCGTTTTATCCTGACCGTCTACTCTATAGTCGTTCTCTTCTTGGCCCCTACCAGCCAGTATGAGATCGCCAAACCTACTATGACAGCCCCAATGATCAGTAACTCTTCGCCTTTTTCTGAGGAGAGAGAGTAGATCAACACTTTTCTGATAAGTGCGGCCATCGCCAGCATAATAAAGGCACCGATGGCAAACCCTTTGCCCTGGAGATGCTTTATCTCTTCATGGATCAACTCTATTGCTGCCCATAGGACCAACAGGCTCCCCAAAACGGTCAAGATCCCTTTTTCTATACCTATATCGGAAAAGAAGAGCAGGTAGATGTCATAAACAAAGAGACTGATCGCAAAAAATGCTACAAGGGCCAACGCGCCGGCTAAGAAAAAATTGATATAGGAGTTGAACTTTTTAAGTCCGGACAAGATCATCTTTTCAAATTTCGACATGGAGAGAAATCGGCTGAGCTCCTCTTCGCGATAAGAGCTGGTGAGTGCGTCAAGGTTCATATCTATGATCTTTTCAACGGCGCCGATCTCTTTGAGATGCTGTGCTTTCTCTTCAAAGTTTGCTTCGATATTTTTTAAGACAAAGGTTCTTACAAACGTAAAAGCGGAGTTGACATAATGCGTAGGCAGACCGATCTTGACATGGATCTCGCCTATTTTATACAGATATGTAAAATAGGACATCTCGTAATTACCGCAAAAGAGATTGACAAACCACTCTTTGATCTTTTTGCGGTGGTGTGCGATGATGACCTTGTTTTTCAGGAACTGGGCCGTCTTGCCGAAACCCCAGATATAGTCGTAGAATCCGTCTATGAACTCATCTGCCAGCCGTTCCATTCTGGGTTGAAGGTCGTGCAGGATCTGTGCATCCTCTTCTGTGAACTTATAATGTCGCTTTATCTCCGTATATTGTTGCAAAACAACTCCTTTTTTGAAAGATCAACGCATAACTCCCATTACACACCGTTTGGATAATAGTAGCACCTTCAATTGAAATAATACAAGAGTTAACCAAAGGGCAGGGATAAGTCTGTATTTTAATCTGACAACCTGTAGTCCCATAAAATGATCGATCACCAGTTGGCCTTTGACAAATGTACTTGCGAGTATAATGGCGGTAAAATATGCATATATCTGATCCGTAAATAGAGGATGAGGTGACCAATAAGCATAAGATACAAGCTGTATATAAATTTTAACGGTACATTGAGAGCAAAGTGATTAGAAATTGAAGTTGAATTTTTATCCATACACTTCAAGGAGTCATAACTGTGATGAAACATAGGTTATTTGTCTATTTTAAAAGAATGAAAGGTGGTCGGCAGCATCACCCTAAACGACCATTTTCTAAAGTCCTTTGGTCCTGGCTGGGCGCGTTTATTGGCATATATACGATTGCAATCGTCAATGATCTTGTCAATACTGACCACACTGATGCGCTTTTCCTTTTAGGTTCATTTGGTGCTTCATCCGTCTTAATATATGCAGCGCCACAGGCAGAGTTTTCCCAACCTCGTAATTTTTTAGGCGGTCATATCCTCTCTACTATAATCGGTATAACTATTTATAAGTTTTTACCTTTTGACATCCCAACGTTAAGTGCAATTGCAGTCTCTTTATCTATTGTTGTTATGTATTTGACAAATACACTTCACCCACCGGGAGGAGCAACTGCTTTAGTCGCTATTGTAGGAAGCCCGCAAACACATCAACTCGGGTATTGGTTCGTTTTGTCACCTGTATTGCTTGATTCAGTAATATTGCTTATTATTGGTCTAGTCATTAATAACATGTCAGCAAACCCAAAAAGACACTATCCACGTTATTGGTTTTAATTCTAAGAATGTGAATAGCGGTTAAAATTTCAATTACTAAACATATCATTGCAACATTTTTATCGTTGTCTCTTCTCCATCTGTTTCTGATGGTTCAATAGGTGATATCGTGGAATAGTTTGTTTCCTCCGTATAAATGTAACGTTAAGGAGAAGGGCAATCGCTTAACTGCAATACGACAAAAACGTAATGATGTGGAGGACGTGAATATTGATATTTTGAACAGTCTCCCTGCCATAAAATGATAAGCGCCAACAGCGCAATGCGAGACGAAACTAAATTCCGCCTCGTAAAAAATGACAAGGATTTAGGTGTGGATGTAAACTAAAATGAAATAAAGAAAGACGAGAAAGAGCGGAGTGAAGCTCTTTCTCGCTTTCATAATTGAAGTATAGAGCCAAATAGTGTGAAAGTAGTGTGCGGTAGAGATCTCTCTACAACTGCTTTACTCTCCTTGTTTTAGGGCCTTTAATTGTTCAAACAAAGTGTAGGGTGTAAGACCAAGTGCGTTGGCCGCTTCTCGCACTTTACTCTCAGGCGTTGCGTCAAACCCTTGTTTCTGTAAAAATTGCAGTGACATCTCAAGGTCGATCATTTCCATACCGGCCAGCTCTTCAAGCGAACGCCGTCCGAGAGAGGTGACCTCTGAACCCGTTTTGCTCTGTTGCGGTTTGATGCTCTCATAGATATCTTTCGCCGAAATACCGTTTTGCTCCGCGATCTGCTGAAGCGTCTGCTTGTTGTTTTCGACCGTGATTCCTTTCTCTTTCAACAGTGCCGTTGCCTTGTCGAAATCGATACCGATCTGTTGAGAAAAGGCTTTAAAAGAGGACTCTTCAGCGTGACCGAAAGGGGGTGACCCATACTGCTTCTCCCAGTATGTTTTGATCCCTTCGTTGATATCCAGCACGGTTTTAAAGGGTTGAAATGCCATTAGTGCACCTGCTACAAAAAGTGCGTTGAGTAGCAATGCGATCAGGAGCTCTTTCTTAAAGAAGGTGATCTGTTTTGTACTGTTTTTGAGGTAGCTTATGAGGGGTTTCCAGTTGTAATAGATATGCCAGACGGTGATCACAATAAAAAGGATCATCGAGGTGATATGGATGTCGGCATACTGCGTCTTTGTCAGTCCGAACATCTTCCAGTTCGCCCAGTAAGCGACCTTTCCTTTTGGCACGATAAAGAGCATGATGCCGGTAAGGCTCATGACTAAAAAAGAGAAGGAGAGGGTCAAGGAGACGATTTTTTTAACTACTATTTTTTCAGACATTGCAACCCCTTTATGACCATTATTGTAGTTGAAGCGTGCTTAGTTAAAGTCAACGTCTTCATAACGATCATAGATCCACTCGGCAACGGCTTGGCGCTCCTCTTCACTGAGACGGGACTGCGCGGGCATAACGCCAAAAAGGTCTACGGCACCGGCATTGCACATAAAATAGTCGATGGATGGGTTTTGAATGTACTCTTTTATAAAAGCGATCGTCACAAAACGGTGTACCTCGTCATCTTCACTGCGGATGATGATAGTATTTTTGAGCTGTTTAGAGACTTCGATCATAGGGGGCGCTTTCAGGGTCTTGAACTTTTGAAGTGTCTCAGCTTTTGAGATCATCTCAATATGACATTTGGCGCAGTTGTCCTGATAGACTTTATAGCCGTCAGCTGCGAAGAGCGATAGGCTCACTAAGAGCAGTGTTGCAATTTTTTTCATAAGGGTCCTCCTGATATATCAACATCATAATAGGACTCTGTTAAGAGAATGTTAATATGCAGATTGCAAGGGTCTCCTCGAAGCGAGAGAAGTGCATATTGTCGTTGTGCCATCCATTTTAGAGATCAATTTCACGTTTTCCGTTTAAATTGACATTATATTAAACTCACATTTAAAATATAAATTAGTTCAATAGTTAAAATTAACATAAAAATAACACTTTTTTATTAGACTTCTTCTATCTTTAAATTACTATAGATAAGGGGAGTATATGAAGAAAACAATCTATTTTTCAGCGGTATGTGCACTGGCGATCAATCTTGCCGCAGCAGATTTGGGGACCATTCAGGTCGAATCGTCAACGATCGACGATAAGCTTGATACAAAAACAGAGGTCTCAAACGTCGCTGTCATCAGCGGTAAAGAGGTCGAAGAGATCAATCCGAAGTCCCTCGGTGATATTCTTGCCGGTGTCCCGGGTGTTACCCTCTCCAACGTGGGTACGGGTGAGGTAAAAATACATATCAGGGGTATTGATAACCAGAATTACATGGGTGAGAAACCGGGTGTGGCGGTCGTTATTGACGGGGTTCCTGTGCAGGAGACGGCAGGCCGGATCAATGTCGACCTTGATAATATCGAATCAATCAAGGTGATCAAGGGCGGGGCCTCGTACCTCTACGGAAACGATGCGCTTGCCGGTGCAATCGTCATTACCACGAAAAAACCGAAAGGTAAAAGCGCTTCGAAGATAGAGGGCGAAGTGGGAAGTTTTAATTCAAAACGCATATTGGCGACGACGAACCAGAGTTTCGGGAATTCGGCACTGCAGCTTCAGGCAAGCTACAGAGACACCGACGGCTACTGGGATGATGCCTATGCGACGATCAAATCGGCCAACGGAAAATATACCTACTACATTGATGATACAAGCGATGTCACCGTCGGTCTTGATTATACCAACCGTAAAACAGGAGACGGCAACAGCGTAAGCGGCACAATCGAAGCGGAGGAAAACCCGAAAAGTGTAGGAGAATACTCCTACACGGGCTATTATGACAGTGACCTGATCAAAGGGTTTGTGAGCTATTCAAAAGACTTCGGCGAAGAGTCGAACCTGATGCTGATGCTGCATAAGTACCGGGATGATAAAAGCTACAAATCGGCACGTCTGAAATATGATGCAAACGAAGTGTGGAACCAGGACGGGGGTAAAGGCGAATACCGAACGGCTTTTGGTCCGCTCGCGGTAATGGGCGGTGTTGATCTGCAGCGAAACACGACGGATGAGTTACGATATTTGGCTGCTGACGGAACGTTAACCAGCGATTATGAGACAAAAGAAGCTATTAATGCTGTCTACACCGAGTTCATTTTGCAAGTGACTGAACGCCTGACCACAACGTTCAACTTTCGATACGACTATATCGGGCAAGAATATATTGACAATGTCGACAGTACGAACAATGTCAGCCCGACCTATAAAGTCCCTTCATACCGTGCAGGTCTTAACTATGCGCTCACTTCAAAGAACGCCTTGTACGTCAACTTCTCGACAGGTTTTAGAACTCCGACCGCCTATCAAACGAGTGTGAACAATGTTGCTTTGGCAGCTGATCCTTCGCTGGATATCCCTTCGGAGATCGGCGTCGAGACGACCTACAACTATGAATTGGGGGCACGAGGTCAGATCAAAACAAACGGCAGGATCGAAACGCTTTTTTATAATGCGTCGATCTATCAGCTCGACAGAAAAGATTACATCGGTAGGATTGCGGGTAACTACATCACTTCCGACGATGAAAATGAGAGCAATTATGACAATGTAGGCGATATGCAAAGCCGAGGTTTCGAACTGGCGATGAACAGTGACAGAAGCAGGATGTTCTCGTTCGATCTGGCCTACACCTATCTTGATGCAGTCTTTACCAGTTATACACTGTCGCAACAGATCACCGAAGATCCGGACGGTCCATATAGACCGTTGACGGCAACCTATGAGCGAAAAGACCTCTCTGGTAACCGTGTTCCACGGACTTCAAAGCATATGATTGACTTTACGCTGCATTTCAAGCCGGTTGAAGCAGCCTTGATCTCAGCAGAGGTCTACGCAAAAAGCAGCTACTACGCGGATGAAGCGAATGCCCAGGAAATGCCGGGCTACGCCGTTATGAACCTGAGAGGGGAGTACCGCTTTAACGAGATGTTCGAGATCTTTGGACGGATCGACAACCTCTTAAACAAAAACTATTATCAATTCGTCAATCTAAACTCTTCTGCACTGGCAGACGAGAAAACTGATATGACGATCCGTGTTGCTCCTCCAATAGCCTACTATGCCGGACTGAGAATCAGGTTTTAAGTAGTTCGATGTGGAGAGCATGACTTTTTTCTCGCTGTTTGTTATCGGCCTCTCTTACGGCAGTACGGCATGCATGTTTGCCTGCATGCCTTTTCTGACGCCTCTTCTTGTTAGCAATGCAGAGAGCGTCAGAGAGTCGATGACTGTCATCCTGCCGTTTAGCCTTGGGCGGATCTTCACCTACAGTGCGATTGCCGTTTTGGCTTTGAGCGGTGCCGGTTTTGTCAAAGCGCTACTCGACGATAACGCGCTCTTTCAACTTATCTTGGGCGCATTTACATTGGCTATGGGACTCTTTATGCTCTTCAGAGTCGTTTATAAAAAGAAGAATGCCTGCGCCTCTAATGCCGGCATTCCCAAGAGCCGAAAAGAGAGCCTGCTCGGTCTGTTCGGTATCGGCGCACTGGTCTCGGTAAACCCCTGTGCTCCTGTTTTAACACTTGTCGCCCTGAGCGCCAACAGTGGCTCTGTTTTGAACGCTGTTGGTATGGGGATCTCTTTCGGGGTGGGTGCGGTGCTTGTGCCGTTTCTCTTTTACGGATTTTTTCTCTCGAATGTCGTGCGTGGCCTACTGGTAGAGTTTAAAGCCTATACAAAGAGTATCGAGATCGCAGCGGCGCTGCTTTTGACAACGGTAGGTATTTTGATAGTAAACGGTCAGATCAGACTGTAAAAAAGGTAAGAAATGATAGATTTTATAAAAAGAGACAAAAACGATCTTTTTGACAAACCTCTTTTGGGCTTTTTGTTTAAAAACAGAACGTTTTTAATGGCGCTTAGAGTCGTTGTAGCATCACTCTTTTTCTACGCCATCTATTTCGGCTTTGCCCATCCGGGTAAAGAGAACCTCTTTACGGGGGCACTCTTCTGGGGGATCTTCTGGGCACTCTTTATGGTGGCGACGCTTCCGAGTTTCGGGCGGATCTTCTGCGGCATCTGTCCTCACGGTTTTTTTGGAAAATATATCACGAAGTTCGGGCTTAAAAAAACCATGCCGAAGTGGATGCAGAACCGCTATATCGGTATTATTCTGCTCGTTATTGGATGGTGGGGCATCTACTACACCTTCCCTTCCTTTTGGAAATCGCCTCTTGCGACGGCGGCCATGTTCGGCGGGATGACGCTGCTTGCCTTTGTCCTCTACTACCTCTACAAAGATATGAGTTACTGCAGATATGTCTGTCCCATCGGTACGCTCACCAGAGCATATGACAAGCTCTCCTTTACCAAACTGGAGACCTATACGGATGCCTGTAAAGAGTGCCGTACTTTTGAGTGCGCTACGGCCTGTTCCTACAATCTGAAACCCTTCAGCTTTGCTAAGAAAAACCAGACGGACGACTGTACGCTCTGTATGGAGTGTGCCAATGCCTGTGAAGCGGTGAAGTTTACTATTACCAAACCTTCCGAGCAGCTTTTCAGTAAGTTCAAGACCCTCAACGCCGAGGTGTGGACCTATATTCTTATCCTCGGTTCTATCCCGATCTCCATGAGTTTTGCGCATGGACTCAATAGAACCAACATCGCCGACTCCATGATCTGGAACAGAACGGCCGAATATCTTGGGATGAGCGAGTATTCGGGCGGGTTTGCCTTTGGCTACGCTCTTTTAATGACCATCTTTTTCTCGATGCTAGGCCTTTTTCTTGCATCGAAGGCGCTGAAGAGAGATTATTCCTCTACTTTCTCAACACTTGGTTACGGCTATGCACCGCTCTTTATTCTAGGCTCGTTGGGGCATACGCTCAGTGGCTTCTTTACACATGAGTACCAGGAGATCGTGAACGGTTTTGCGCAGGCTTTCGGTTTTGTCGTAGAAGTTGCACCGCTGGCGCACAGAGGTGACGGCTGGCTTGGCTACTTTGGACTGCTCAAATGGATCGGCGTTATCTGGGCCTTTATCCTGATCTACAAACGGTTAAAACTGATCGAGGCGTCAAGAGTACGAAAGGTATTTGGGTATATTTTTGCCTCATTCCTGATCTTCTTCTTTATCGGTGTAAATGTCTACTCCGGTTATGTGTTCAAAACCTACGGCGCAAAACAGGGCGGGCACGGAAGCCATAGCAGCAAGAGCACCTCGAAAAGTGCGGCAAACTATGCAAAAGGCCGCGTGACTGCAGAGAAGCAGACAGTGCAGATGAATGATGACGCGCCTATCTATTTTTCGTTGAGCAATCCAACACAAACGGCAACTAAATATAGCATGGGGATGATGTCACACGGCACGGGTGATAAAAAAACAATCCCTTCACAAAAAATGTGGCTTGTTTACGGGGATGAGGTAAACAATCAAAAGCTTGTTCCACCAATGAAGATAGAGACCTTCTACTTCGATACAAAACAGAAGTTGAAAGAGATTAAGCTGGAGCAATCACGCGGCACGAGCAGCTACAGTTTTGAAGTCCCTTCAAACGGTTACTATAATATTTTTGCAAAAAATGAGATACATCAGAATGGAAAAGTCATCCACAAAGTGGCAAAGCTGGAGTATCTGAACGGTCGTCACGGGATAGAAGATGTTTATACACAAGAGGTGAAAAAACCGCTTCATACCGATAAGACGAAAATTGACTTGACCAGGATAAAGAGCGAGAAAGAGGATAGCTTTTTTTACAGACACGCTATGGGTGACGAGCTTGCCTTTGAGGCTCTTTTTGACAACAAACCTCTTGCAAATGCAAAACTGACACTCACAACACAAAGCGGTTGGAGCAAGCGTATCACAACAGATGCAGAGGGTATCGCGAAGTTTCATATCATAAGGGACTATTTTCCCGAGTGGGGGGAGTTTGATAAAAGACATAAAGAGGAGATGCTGATATCGCTTATCCACATGCCAAGTGCAAACGAGCAATATATCCTGACCTACCCGCTCTCCTTTTATCCAAATGTCAGCGACTATGAGTCGTACGGCTATGCCCTTTTGCTGATGACGTTGACGCTTCTTATCTCAGGATTTATCGTATACAGATTTAGAAGGAATAGAACAAGACCGTTTAGCGAGCTAAAATATGAAGAGTAAGATAAAAGATCTCATTAATAATATGAACCTTGCAAAAGTAAGATTCTGGACACAGCTTGTCACCTTTGTCCTCTTTGTCTACGGCGGTTATTTTGCCATAGACCTGGGCTCTGAACTGCCCATCTTTGCCTGCCCCTACAATGGAGAGAGCGCCGGTGCATGCTATCTTATTCCGCTGCAGCATCAACTCTCCATGCCGGCCAAAGTACTGCTCGGCGGTGCAGGTATCAGCGTTATAGTCGGACTATTGACATTTCTGTTCTGGTTTATCTTTTTAAACAAGGCGTGGTGCGGATATGCCTGCCCTATCGGCACCTTTCAGGACTGGCTGACCTGGCTTAGAAAAAGTATGGGGATCCGCTACTCGACGTATACCCAAAACCAGTTCGAGAAACTCTCAAAAATAAAATATATTCTCCTCGCCATCGTGCTTTTGGTACCACTTTTGATGGGTGTCGGAGCCCTTGACAGTGACTGGTCGGCAGCATTTTGCAAGATCTGTCCCGCCCGTATAATCAGCCCGATGTTCAGCGGTGATCTCTCGCAGTGGGCGATAGACTTTTCAAGCATAACCGCCATGGTCCTCACTTCCATCGGAATGATATTCGCGGGACTTTTCCTGGCCGGAAGTTTTGTGAAAAAACGCTTTTTCTGTTTTTTCTGTCCTATGAGTGCACTGCACTACATCTTTTCCAGCTTCGCATTCGTGCAGCTTAAAAAAGATGGCAGCAAATGCACCCGTTGCGGCGACTGCTACAGTGTCTGCGACATGCAGATAAAAGATATCGCCGATGATGTGACCAGCACAAACATACTCCGAGACGACTGTATCATGTGTCTGAAATGTGTAGCTGCCTGTCCCGAGGATGATGCCCTCCATTTTGACATCTTCAATGTCAAGGCCTTCTCTTCGACCAAAGAGGGGTTTGAAAAGAGGATGGGGATAGAAAAACCGAAGGGAGACCGAGATGAGTAACCTGATCAAAAGGGAGATAGAGAGCCCGAACGAGAGACAGAACAGGCACAAGGCGATGGAAGCTATTAAAGTCTTAAATGATCTTAGAGAGGGATTTAAAGTACCTCCCCAAAGTATGGAATATTTTTACAATCTTTTTGAAGAGGTCTACTGTCATCAGAAAGCACTGCATAAGGGTAAAGTCAAAGTGGGGACGATGTGTATACAGATCCCTTCCGAGATCATCTACGCCCTTGACGGGGTACCGATACGGCTCTGCAACGGTTTTTATACGGACGATGAGATCGGCAGTGACTTTCTGCCGCAGAAAGCATGTCCGCTGGTCAAAGCGAGCGTGGGCCATCTGGCGTCACAAAACATCACCGACAAACCCGACATGATCTACTCACCGACAACCTGCGACCAGAAGACAAAAGCGGGCAGCACCATCGAGGGGTTCGGTTACGATGTGGTGGATGTTAATTTCCCGAGGACCAAGGAGAGTGAGATAAGCCGAGAATTTTTTAGAAGAAGTATCCGTGAATTTAGTGCAGACCTCTCTTCTAAAATGGGAAAAAAGCTAAGCAAAAAAAATCTAAAAGCCGCCATCTCCAAAATAGGATATGCCCAGTCTCTTTACCATAGACTCTCGGAATTTAGAAAAAGCAGCGCTGTACCGATACTGGGCAACGACATGTTTCTGGTTACGAACGCCTTTTTCTTCGACAAAATAGACAACTGGATAGGAGCATGCGAAAAGCTTGTTTCAGAGCTTGAACAGAGAGTAAAAGATGAGGTGCATGTTGCCGGAAAAGTGAGCCCAAGGATTGTCTATACCGGTTCACCGCCGATATTTCCGAACTATAAGATCCCGCTGATCATTGAGGAGTCGGACGCGATCATCGTCGCGGATGAGACCTGCAGTTCCAACAGGATGTTTAACGACAGGGTCGCTGTTGATGAGTGGTTTGTGAACGACATGGTCGATTCACTTGCCGATAAATACCTCAAAGCCTGTACCTGTCCGGTCTTTACTAAAAACGATGACCGCATACGGCGCATCATCGAGCTTGTCCGGTCGTACAGTGCCGACGGTGTCATTTATCAGGCATTTGCAGGCTGTACAGTCTACGAGCTTGAACAGAGAAGTGTACTTGAAGCGATGGAAAAAGCCGGTATCTCTATCTTGTATATCGAGAGTGACTACAGCCCATCACAGCACGGGCAGCTCAGTACCAGGGTTGAAGCCTTTGTCGAATCGTTGAAAATAAAAAACAGGAAAAGATCATGAACTATTTTGTAGGTATCGATATTGGCTCTACAGCCATCAAAATAACCGTTATTGACGAGAATAGGACTCTAATGGGACAGCGCATAAGCGGTAGCGGCAGTATGTTCTACAAATACGCTCACCAGACGCTCAATGACCTGCTCAATGACCTGAATATTACCAAAGATGAGATCGTCTACACCGTAGCAACGGGCTATGGGCGAAAACTCTTTAAAGAGGCCGATGAAAGCATCAGCGAGATAACGGCGAATGCCATCGGGGCAGTAGCGGCTGCCAAAGAGTATGGTGAGATCAAGACGATCATCAATATCGGCGGACAGGACAGCAAAGCGATCTCTCTGGATGATCAGGGCAATGTCGTCAATTTTGCCATGAACGACCGATGTGCAGCGGGAACCGGAAAGTTCTTGGATGCCTGTGCTATGAATCTTGAGATAGGGGTGGAAGAGCTGGGTGAACGCCATTTCAAAGCAACCGGTACGCCGCTCTCGATCAATAGCACCTGTGCCGTCTTTGCAGAGTCTGAGATCATAGGGCTCCTGGGAAATAGCCACAGCGTAGAGGATATTGTCAGCGGTGTCCACTACTCTATTGCGAAAAGAGTTATCAAACTTGTCAAAAGAGTCGGTGTAAAAGAGGGGATCTATTTTGACGGGGGACCTGCTTTGAACATGGGCCTTGTCAATGCCATCGAAAATGAGTTGGGTAAAAAAATATTTATACCGGAACACCCACAGGTCACGACCTCTTACGGGGCCGCTATTCTGGGTGCGGAGTCCTACGCATATCAGCAGCAGATGAAGACATAGAAAAGGTGAATCCGGCTGATAAAAGCAGCCGGATTTGAAAAATTCAAGGTTCCACGAACCTCTCGGACAGGGATAAAAGTGAAAAGTTCGGCAACTATGAATGCGATAAAAACGCCGAAATTACCTTCTGAGCGTACAAAAACTACTAAATTAACAGAAAACTAACACTCTGTTTATAAAATATAATTGAGTTTTTTAAACTAAATAAAAAGATAGGATTAGCTTAATGAATATAGAATTATTACAAGATGCTCTCGATTACGGGGTTATCGGAATACTGGGTCTTATGAGCTTTATGACTGTATGGTTTTGGATAGAGCGGCTTATGTATTACCGTACAATCGATCTGGCCGCCTATAAACTCAAAGAGGCCCTGGAGCTTGACCTGAGCAATAATACAAGCATTATCTCTTCATTCGGTTCGAATGCTCCTTATATCGGGCTGCTCGGAACGGTATTCGGGATCATAATCACTTTCTATGTCATGGGTCAGAGCGGTGATCTGGATGCAAAATCGATAATGACTTCTCTTGCACTTGCTCTTAAAGCAACGGCCATGGGACTGGCTGTCGCTATTCCGGCCATATTCTTTCATACGCATATCGTGAGAAAGATGGATGTTATGATCGCAAAGTGGGAGATCATTCAAAAGGAAAACGGTGACTATTAAAAGGTTTGAATCGATCAACGTCGTTCCTTTCATCGATATCATGCTTGTACTGCTTGTTATTGTCCTTACGACGGCGACCTTTGTAGCCAAAGGGATCATCCCGGTTGAGCTGCCAAGCGCCAAAAGTGCCGTTAAGCAGGATCTGCCGAGTGTGACGATTACGATCAAAGAGAACGGGGAGATGTTTTTCGAAGAGAGCCGTATAGGACTGAAAGAGATAGGTTCACGTATCGCAAAATATGACGTTAAAACACCGATAAACATCAATTGTGACAAAGAAGCAAGGTTTGATCTATTTGTTGGGTTGGTGGATGAACTAAAGCTGAAAAACTACAATAATATCGGCATTATCACACAGAGAGAGGGCAACGGTGCCCGTATCTGATGTTTGACAGAATATTAAAGTTTTTTATTGAAAACTATAAGATCAACTACACCCTCTTCTTTCTGCTTTTGGCGCTCGGCGGCTATGCGTATACGCAGATCCCAAAAGAGATATCGCCAACGATAGAACCGGACTCTATCACTGTAAGAGGTTCCTACGCAGGGGCTTCCGCCGATCTTCTTAACAAGATAGCGGTACAGGAGATAGAAGACAAGTGCCAAAATATAGACGGCATCGACGCCATCAGTTCGGTCATATCACCCGGTAAATTTTCAATAACATTGGAACTGGATAAAAGAGAAGACAAAAACAGAATAACCGATGACGTCAAAGATGCGGTCTCACTTATAACCGTCAATCTGCCAAGCGATATGGATGAGCCGGTTATCAGAGGGGTCGGTCATGCCAGATCGATCATGCAGGTCTCTATCCTCTCCTCTCAGGTTCCAAGAGATGTTTTGATCGCACATGCCCAAGAGCTGAAGCGCAAACTGCTCTCGATCAAAGATGTCTCTGATGTGACGATATTCGGTGATTCGGAGCAGTTTTATGAGATTCTGATAGATGAGAACAAGGTCAATGCCTACAACCTTTCACTGAGCGAAGTGTTAAAAACTTTGTCGGGGCTCTCCAACATCTTTCCTCTCGGTCAAATAGAGAATAAAAATGAGAAATATTATATATCGACCTATAACGGTAAAAAAGTGTCGAACGAGCTTGAAGAGACGATACTCAATATTAACGATCAACAGATACGTTTGACCAACATAGCTAATGTTAAAAAACGGTATGAAGATTCCTCAACGCTTGCGAGTATGAACGCCGAAAATTCCATAACGCTCGCGATATCCCAAAACCCAAAGGGCGATGCGATCACGATAGCCGATGCGATCAAAGGACTTATCTCCAGTCTGAACAACGATGATATCCAATACAATATCCGTGTCGATCAGTCGCCTATTATCAAAGACAGTCTCAATATTATCATCTCAAACATTCTGCTTGGGATCATCGTGATCTCACTATTGACCGTAATGCTGATCAATGTCCGTATCGCTTTTATCATCGCCCTCGGGATACCGACATCGTTTGTCATGGGTGCGATCTATTTTTATTTTACCGGCTACAGCATCAATGTGAACTCTCTAATCGGGGTGCTGATCGCGCTTGGTCTTATCGTTGATGATGCCATTGTCGTGAGCGAGAATATACAGCAATATATAGAGAAGGGCTATTCACCGAAAGAGGCGGCATTCCTGGGGACAAAGGAGATGGCTAAACCTGTGACGATAGCTTCGCTTACGACGCTCTTCTCCTTTATCCCCCTGCTGATGATCAGCGGGACTCTAGGTGAGATCATACGGCTTATTCCTATCGCGTTCAGTGCACTGATCATCGCCTCCCTTGTAGAGTCCTTTATCTTTTTGCCGATTCACGCATCGCACACATTGAGCAAAAATTCCAGAACGCTTTCATGGCAGAAGATAAACGGTCTCTATTCGAAACTTTTACGAACATTGATCAACTATCAGAAAAGTTTTCTTCTGCTCTTCTTTATCATTGTTCCGGTACTGATCTATGCGAGTATCAAAGAGTCGAAGTTCCACATGTTTGAAAAGTTTGACTCGCCGAACATCAATATTACCTTCAAAGCCGATCCGACTGCAACACTTGAAGAATCATTGGCGGTTGTCCAGACGATAGAGAAAGATATACTCAATGAAAAAGAGCGGTTTTTTGTCAAGCATGTCAGTTCGACAGCAGGTTACCGAAGAAGTGCAACCGGCGGTGCTGAGATGTCCCCGTCTGTGGGGTACATCTCAATTGAACTGCAGGAGAAGAAAGCTTCCAATATTTTTGAAAAATATATATCACCTGCTTTGAGCCCCTATGATGACGGAGGAGAGAAAAGCAGAACCATCCCGTCGCAAGAGATCTCGGCAGATTTAAGAGAATGGCTGAAAAAGAGAGAGTACAAACAGCAGTTTGATCTACTCAACTTAATGGTTCTTGAAACGGGAATGAAAAACACAAAAGCCGATATTATGGTCGGTGTGGTCAGTGATGATTATAAAAAAGCGATGCGTGCTATCAGGGAGATCGAAAACGTCTTCGCCGGACTCGACGGTATTAAATATTACGGTAACACCATCAAGCTGGGGCCAAAAGAGATCAAGTTGAAGATCAACAGTTATGGCGAATCGCTCGGTATTACCGAAGAGTATGTCGGTGCCTACATCTCAAAGCTCTTTCTCTCGATGAAAATAGGGACGATATTTGACGATAAAGAGCTTATTGATGTCAAGGTCAGATCAGTCAATTATCAAGATGACCTGGAGAGTTTTAAAAACCTTGAGATTCCGCTGAAAAACAACGTCATGGTCGTGCTCAAAGAGGTCTGCGAATTCCAGACGATAGAATCTTTGGAGAGGTTGGTCAAAGACGACGGCGAAACGACCTTCTATTTCTATGCCAATATCGACCCGTCGAAGAGAACGGCAGGCGAAGTTTTGGAGTTGGCAGAACCAATATTCAGCAAGCTGAAATCGGAAGGGATAACACTGAAGTTCAAAGGCGAAAGAGAGCAGAAAGAGACGCTTGAGATCGAGATGATCCTTGCGGCTCTCCTCGCGTTGATCTTGATCTTTATCGCCATCCTTTACCTGTTCAACTCCATCAGAGAGACCTTGATCGTGATGTCGGTCATCCCTTTTTCGCTGCTTGGTGTTTATGCGGGTCATTTCGCCATGGGACTCCATATATCACTCCCCTCTCTGATCGGAGCCCTGGGCCTTGCCGGTGTTATAGTGAATGACGGGATCATTATGATGTCCACACTAAAAATGACGAAAACAAAAGAAGATATCTATGCCCTGGCGGCTAAGCGGCTGAGACCGATCATGCTGACATCGATCACAACGATCCTTGGTCTCTCCTCTCTTATGTTTTTCGCAACGCAGCAAGCGGTGACATTTCAACCCCTTGCGGTAGCGATCGGCTTCGGACTCTTTTGGGGAACACTGCTGAACCTTTTTTACCTGCCGGTGCTCTACCAATTTTTAAGAGGACGTTATGAATAGACATACCCACTCGTTTTTGATCACATTGGCGTGCTACCTCTCTGTAGCCGGTTTTATTGTCTATGCATCCAGCGATGAAAACTATTGTGAGAAAAAAAGTTTGGATACCAGTGCCGCCAGAGTATGCTTTTCAGTGATAAGCAGAGAAGCGCCGGTTCAAACACCGGCCCCAAAAGAGCAGAAAAAAGTCGAAAAGAAAAAAGTTGTCAAAAAGAGAGAGGTCGTCAAGAACGTTAAAAAAGAGGTTAAACAAGTAGTGCAAAAAGAGGCGCTGAGCGAGGTTCCGACACAGGAAGTTCTTGAAGAGGTTGCTCAAGAGGACGTTCCCGAGGTTGTAGAGGAACCGGTCGAAATGGAAGAATTTGCCGAGAGTGAAAAAGATGTGACTGAGACCATGGAAAAGTCAACCCCTCAATCGGATAGAGCAGCAGTGGCAAATATTCAAAAAGAGATCGACAGTGAATTAATGCAGGCTAGACAAGATCTGTTTATGGCATCCTTGACTAAAAAAATAAACAGTAACAAATCCTATCCGAGGAGTGCGAGAAGAAGAGGAATAGAAGGTAATGTTGAGGTCGAATTTGAGGTCTATTCAGATGGGAATGTAGACAATATCACAGTGGCCTCAGGAAAAAAAGTGTTTAAGAGGTCCGCTATCGAGGCTATTACAAAAAGCTTCCCGATAGAGGTTGAGAGTACACTCTTTGATTTCCCGTATCATTTTAATGTGACGCTGGCGTATGCTCTTAAATAAGTAGTATAAATCTTCCAGCGGACCTGCATCTACAGCTAACTAAACGTAAGTGAGAAGGTCGTCCCCTTTGAAGTAGAGTCAACCTTAATACTGATCCTCATTGCATCACAAAGACGCTTTACGATGTCAAGACCGATGCCACTGCTGCTCTGTTCAGAATAGCTACGTTCAAAGATACGTTCAGGATTTTCAATACTGGTACCACTGTTTTGGATGTAGAGAGTTTTCCCATTATTGTATATCCTGACACTACCCTGATAAGTGTTGTATTTACAAGCATTTAAAAGCAGATTATGCAGTATCTGTTTTAAGGCATTTTCATTAAGACGGCTTTGAAGCGGTGAACATTCGAGGGTGAAATGGAGGTTTGTGTAGATTACCTCATAATCACGTACCAACTCTTCTGCGATTAGACAGACGTCGATATCAACCAACTGAAAGGTGTCCTCTTCCAGCAGTATTTTGAGATTTTCATGCAGTTCAGAGATCTCATAGCTGCTTTTTTCAATCCGGTTAAGTGCTTTGTTCTCTTTTAGAGAAGGCTCTTTTTCAAGTAATTTCAGGTTGAGCTTGATGGTCGTCAAGGGGGTGTTCAGATCGTGAATAAGGTCTTTCGTAAACTTGTCAAGTTTCTGAATGGCTTCTCTCATCGGCCGTAGAGCGTTATTGGTCAGCAAAAGACTGATAAGAGCAAACAGCATAAGCAATACGACCTGTATAGCAATGATCTGGATACGCAGTGCCTGTATGCGTGCATCAAAACGGGTACGGTCTTTACTAATGAGCATGTAATGGGTGTGCCATTTGTTGGCAGGGATATACTTTTCAATACTCGTGTCGGTGATGATGAGCGTGTCCATCGTAAAGTTGTCGATCTGTTTCATTACAACAGTGTGGTTGATGTCTTTTGCTGTTGTCGGTTCATGCATTTTTAGTTGGCGGGCATAGTTGATGATGGCAAAATGCTCATCTTTGATACGCTGTTCGTACTGCTGTTCATAATAGAAATGGCCTGCCACTAAAATAAGCAGAGCAACACTGCTGAAATAGGCTAGAAAAAATTTCCAGAATGAGCGTTTTTCATGATGACGCAAGACGGTATCCTGTTCCTTTAACGGTCTGTATCGGCAGACCATGTTTTCGTAACTTGTTAATGTGGACGCGCAAGGCGCCTTCACTCGCTTCATCACCATGAGAGAGTTCCATTAAGATATTCTCTTTTGTGATGGTGGTGTTAATCTGTTTGAACAAAAGAGTGGTGAGCTTCAGTTCAACAGGCGAGAGCGCAATAAAGCTTTTATCGCGATAGAGCTCATTGGTGTCGATATGAAACTGAAACTCTTCTATACTGATAATGTTCTCTTTTATCTTGAGCCGCTTTCGAATAAGAGAGGAGATACGCACAACAAGTTCGTCAAATTCAAAAGGTTTTTTGATGTAATCATCGGCACCTGCATCAAACCCTTGCGAAAGCGAGGCAATATCGCTCATGGCCGTGATAAAGATAGCCGGTGTCTCGTCACCGCTTTCACGCAGCTGCTGAAGGAGTTCAAAGCCATTGACAAAAGGGACGTTCACATCAAGAAGAAGAAGATCGTACGAATGCATAAAAGTCGCATCAAGTGCTTGGGTTCCATTACTTACCCAGCGCACTTCAAAACTCTCCATCTCTAACAGTTCGACAAGAGTCTCTGCAAGGTTTACATCATCTTCGAGCAGCAATAATCGCGCCATTTTCCCTCTTTGTGTATCAAAAAATTTGAGCCATAAAGTATGCTCTTAATGATAGTGATATGATGGCATAAAGGTGTTAATGCAATGTTAAGTCACTGCTTTTTAGGAAATTCAGCTGTAGTTTTACAATATTTTTGATCATCAAATGCACAGCAGCCTGTCGAAATGCCCAGCTCTTTTAGTCCATTATCAAACGTCCAATAATGGTTGTAACTTCCTTCACGAAGTTTGGTAAAGGTATCAACAAGTGCTGTATTGCCTTCGGCTTCTTCAATGTAGTGGTTGAGGTCATCCACATCCACTACCTCCACCATACACCCCACTTCAAGCGAGGCTTCTTTGGACACTTTTCCTCTTTCAAAAAGAGCGTCATAGATGGTCTGGATCTCAGCAATAGTGAACACTCCTCTAGGTAGAGCCGAAAGCTCTTCTGTAGAGTAGTGTATCATGTAGTCATTAAGATAATTAGTAACGTTAAGGTCATAGGCAACCACCAGCTCTTCGACTAATTTTATATGATTTATTTCAGAATTGGTTGCAATGTTAAAGAGTTGACCGGCTGGATTCAAATCATTGAGTTCAAGATAGAGGTCATACGCCAGCTTCTCTTCAAACCACATGTGCGCAAGTGAATATTTTTGTTCATCTGACAGTGCAGGCAAACTGTAATCATTCAGATCAATAGTGGGACTGTCTCTTACTGTGCTATTCGAAGTTGATGCGTCACATCCTGTCAAAAAAGTAAAAAAAACCAATAAAGTAAAAATAGTGTTGAAAGAAAAGGGCATTGCATCTCCTGAAGTGTGGATTTATCCAATGATACTTTAGTGAAAGAGTGTTAGCGAAGTGTAAGGGTGTTTTTCATGGGATATCGCCCCTTGTAGAGGTGTTTTAACTATTTGATAATTTCTATCAGTATTTTATAAGTAGTCCTTGAGTATAATCAGCACATGAGTAACGAACATGTTGCCAAGAAGAAATTTGGCCAGAACTTTTTAAAAGACCAAAGTGTTCTCTATAAAATCGTCGAAGCGATGCCCAACAGTGATAGTATTATCGCAGAAATTGGCCCTGGCTTAGGTGATTTAACTAAGTTTTTAGTGGACGTTAGAAGTGTTGTCGCTTTTGAGGTCGATACCGATTTATGTCAGTACTTAAACCGCGAGTTTAAAGAAGAGATCAAAACCAGCCAGCTCACCCTTAGATGTGGTGACGTTTTAGAGGTATGGCAGAGTGAACTTTTGGATGAACCCTATGCATTAGTGGCAAATTTGCCCTACTACATAGCCACAAATATCATCCTCAAAGCCCTTGCTGATCCAAATTGCGAATATTTACTGGTCATGATTCAGCGTGAGGTTGCAGAGAAGTTCTCTGCTGCTGCAGGAGATAAAAACTTTGGGGCATTAAGTGTTATTGCTCAGACGGTAGGTGAAGCCTCTATTGTGGCTCACGTTCCGCCCGAAGCATTTGACCCTGCACCAAAGGTCGATTCGGCTGTTCTACTTATTAAAAAAACAGCCAGCCGAAACGATGAAGAGTTTGAGCTTATGCTCAGAGCGGCTTTCACACAGCCTCGAAAGACACTTCAAAGAAATCTCTCTTCACGTTATGCGAAGGAGTCAGTAAAGAGTGCTTTAGAGCAGTTAGCGCTTACTCCATCGATTCGACCTCACCAAGTCGCGACAACAGACTATCACCAACTATTTAAATTATTGGAAATCCCTGAACAAATAATATAGCCTCTGAGGTTTTTTATAGGGTAGAGAGAATTGGTTGCGAGTGGACAACATCCCTTGTAATTAATGTTGAGCAGAAGAGCTTCTGCCTTGATAAAGAACCTCTCCATAATACTTTGGCAATGCTATTTGTTCAGGGATTTCGATTCGAATACAATTAACGTCTGTTCTGTTCTTTAGCAGCAGACGAACATAAGGAAAGATGTATGTCAGATACACAAAATACAGAAAACAGTACAAATACAGAAAACAAGCCGACATCGGCACCGCGTAAAGAGGGCGAAGGTCAACAAAGCCGTCCTCGTCGTCCTCGAAATAACCAAAACCGCAGTGGCAACCGTCAACCGCGTGAAAACCGTGAAGTTGATGGAAACAAGGAACAAGCGCCTCGCGAAGTAGACGGTAACCGTCAACCTCAAGAGAGCGGTGTAGACGGTAATCGTAAACCAAACAATAACCAAAATCGTAATCGCAGCACTAGTAACCAAAATCGAAATAGAAATGAAGCGCGTCCCGGTACTCCAAACAGCAATAATAGAAATACAGCTCGCCCTGCTACTCCAAACAGCAGTAACAGCAACAACAGCCAGAATCGTCAAGGCAGTGGCGGTAATAAAAACCGTGGCCGCCGTCGTAATGGACCGGCACCGGTAGAGCAGTCTTTACTTGACTGTGCACTTCGTAACCAAGAGGTGCAAGTTGAACGTCTTAACCCGCATAATAAACTTGATCTTACCGCAACAGCTAAAGTGCGTATTACCCCACTAGGCGGTCTCGGAGAGATTGGTGGTAACATGATGGTAGTTGAGACAGATAACGAAGCAATCTTGATCGATGTCGGGATGAGTTTCCCTGATGAGACGATGCACGGTGTTGATATCTTGGTACCAGACTTTACGTATATCAGAGAGATCAAAAACAAGATAGTCGGTATTATTATTACGCATGCTCACGAAGATCATATTGGTGCTATGCCGTATCTATTTAAAGACAATCTGCAATTCCCTATTTATGGAACAGCACTGCCGTTGGCAATGATCGGTAACAAATTTGACGAGCATCACCTTAAAGATGCCCGCCGTTTCTTTAACCCGATCGAAAAACGCAAGGTCTATAAAATCGGTAATGACTTTGAGATTGAGTGGATGCATATCACACACTCGATCATCGACTCCTCTTCTGTAGCGATCACGACTGCTGCGGGTACAGTTATTCATACAGGTGACTTTAAAATTGATCATACACCGATCGACGGATTCACTACAGACCTTCACCGTTATGCACACTACGGCGAAAAAGGTGTTTTGTGTCTGCTATCAGACTCTACAAACTCATATAACAAAGAGGTCACACAGAGTGAACTTTCTGTTGCACCTGCATTTGACCGTGTTTTTGCAAAGGCTGAAGGACGAATTATCCTATCAACGTTTAGTTCAAATATTCACCGTCTTCAGCAAGCGATCCAATACGGTATCAAGTATGGCCGTAAGGTCTGTGTTATCGGCCGTTCGATGGAACGTAACCTTGAAGTTGCGATGCAATACAAATATGTTGACTTTCCGAAAAACATCTTTGTTGATGCTGATGATGTCGGTCGTATGAATGACAAAGAAGTCCTTATTATTACAACGGGTTCACAAGGTGAGCAAAACTCGGCGCTATTTAGAACAGCGATCGGCGAGCACCGTCACATCAAGATCAAACCGACCGACCTGGTTATACTTTCGTCTCGTGCGATCCCTGGTAATGAAGGCGGTATCTCTCAGATGATGAATCACTTGGAAAAAGCGGGTGCACGTATAGCACGCGACAGAGATCTTCACGTTTCAGGTCACGCAAGTATTGAAGAACAAAAACTTCTTCTTCGTCTTGTTCAGCCAAAGTTCTTTATGCCGATTCACGGTGAGTATAACCACGTAATGCGCCATAAAGAGACGGCAATGCAGTGTGGTATCCCTGAACGTAATATCTTGTTGATGGGTGATGGTGATACGATCGAAGTAACACCTAAGTACATGAGAAAAGCAAAAACAGTTAAATCCGGTAAGACGTATATCGACAACCAAAACAACCTTATGATTGCTGACGACGTTGTTGTAGACCGTCAAAAAATGGCGACAGATGGAATGATCATGATCATTGCTCAAGTCTCACTTAGCGACCAGAAACTTATCGCCAAGCCTCGTGTAACAAGTTTTGGTATCGTTCCGGACAAACAAGACAGAGCGTTTGCAACAGAAATGGAGGATGTGCTTGAGCACTTCCTGGTCAACCTTAAGCCGGGTATGATCGAAAATGCCAAAGCGATGGAAAATGATCTGCGTGCAGTTGTGCGTAAACATATCTACCGTAAAATGAAAAAATACCCGTTAATCGTTCCAAACGTTTTTGTAAGTTAACTTTTTATTGGACACTTCGGTGTCCTCCTCCCTTTTTTCTACGCCACTAAACTTCCAATTTTGACTTTGTCTCGCTTCTGTTTAAACGAATATTCTTTTGTTATAATAAAGAAGAGGCATTATCATTATATATGTATTTTGCCTTATTTATAATGCATAAAGGGTATAGCATGCAGATAAGCGGTAATAATGCAATAGAGATATTGAATGCTTTTTTAACGAGATTGATCGAAATAGATGGTACTGACTTGCATATTAAAAGCAATAGTGTAATTAGGGCGCGTGCCAAAGGAACAATGATGCCACTCTCGATCGAGTCGTTGGATGCGAAACATGTCGAGGCGATTGTCGAACATCTGATGGGCAAAGAGATGGAGACCTTTAAACGGCAGTTCACTTACGATACGATCTATCTTCTCGATGAGCATCACCGTTTTCGTGTCAACCTCTACTATCAGCTCAAAGGACTTTCCATTATCTTTCGGGCGATTCCACACCAGATCAGGTCGTTTGAGCAGCTAAATCTTCCTTTATCACTTGCAAAAATATCGAAATTGCAGCGCGGGCTTGTTTTGGTGACAGGTACGACAGGAAGTGGCAAGTCGACGACACTTGCCTCGATCGTTGAAGATATCAATCGTAACAGTCATCGCCACATTATCACGATAGAAGACCCAATCGAGTATGTTTATGATGATAATCAATGTGTCGTTGAACAGAGGGGCATCGGACAGCATGCGACAAGCTTTAGCAGTGCACTGCGTTCAGCTATGCGTGAAGACCCCGATATTATCATCGTAGGGGAGATGCGTGATCTTGAGACGGCACGCAACGTCATGCAGGCGGTTAATACCGGCCACCTTGTCTTTACAACCCTGCACACGCTCGATGCACGTGAGACGATCGACAGATTGTTGGCGATCTTTCCGAAAGAAGAGCAGGAACGTGTCCGTATGGATCTGGCAGCAAACCTTGAAGTGGTCATATCGCAACGTATGATGCGAGATATAGATAATGAACTAATCCCAGCCATTGAACTGATGTTTAAAAGTCCGCGCACTTCCCATCTCATATCGACGTCCAGGGATACAGAATTGCTGGATGCGATGCTGCACGATCAAAACAGTTTCGGTTCCATGCCGTTCGATATTTCGCTGTTTCATTTGACCCTGCAAGGTAAGATCACCGAGGAGGCCGCCTATATGTTTGCTTCAAATCCGGCCAATTTACGTCTTATGTTTACAACAAGTGCAGATTATCAAAAAAAGCTCAACAATGGCGCTCTTGACGAGGCTGTGAGCATTAAAGAGGTAGATGATCAGGAAGATTGAATGTTTAAGAACAAATATTTGATTTCATAGATCCAATGAAATACCTTATAATGGCATGATCAAAATAGCATTACTCTTTAGATGCTATAAACAAAGGGCATATATGGCATTTTCAAAAGAAAAACGTGGAGGTACGATCAACGGTATCATCTTCGTTGCACTGGTTGCAGCGGCAGCAACTTATATTGCTGAATTGGCACCCATTGCGAAACTAGGTATTTCACCGCTTGTTGTGGGAATCGTTATTGGTATCTTCTATGCCAATACCCTTCACAACCATTTTCCAGCAGCATGGGAGTCCGGTATTGTTTTTTCAGGTAAGAAAATCCTCCGTTTTGCGATTGTGTTTTATGGCTTCCGTATCACCTTTCAGCAGATCGGTGAGGTTGGAATGCAAGGGTTTATGGTCTCACTTCTTGTTTTGTCATCGACGATGTTGATCGGGATCTGGTTAGGTACCAAGATCTTCAAAATGGACAGCGATACGTCGATCTTGACAGCAGCAGGTGCTTCTGTCTGTGGTGCGGCAGCTGTTCTGGCAACAGAGCCTGTACTTAAGGCAGAAGAGCATAAAACAGCGATTGCAGTCTCAATGGTCGTTCTTTTTGGTACGATCTCGATGTTTTTATATCCGGTACTCTACTCAACGATCATTGAACCGGCAACAGGCTTCTTGCATATGGACCCAAAAACATTTGGTATCTATGTTGGCGGCACGATCCATGAGGTAGCCCAGGTTGTTGCTGTTCCGGCATCTGTTCCAGGTGCTCCGGAAGATATGGCAAACACAGCCGTTATCGTTAAGATGACGCGTGTTATCATGATCGCGCCGATGTTGATAGTGCTTGGCCTGATCTTGAGTTATATGGCGAGGAAATCAGGTGGCGAGGGCAGCAAGCTCAAGTTAGTGATCCCTTGGTTTGCAGTTTATTTTGTGGGCATGGCCGGCGTGAACTCTCTTATTCATAACTACACATTGACGGCTCCGACAGAAATGGCAGAGATGATCAGGTACTGGATCACGAATATAAATATAGTGGATACTTTCTTATTGACGATGGCGATGACAGCACTTGGTATGGGGACGCGTTTTGCTAAATTTAAAGGGCTGGGCCTTGCTCCGATCTACACAGCAGGTTCAATGTTTGTCTGGCTGGTCGTTGGCGGCTTTGTCATCACACAGATGGTTGTTGCTGTTTTCTAAGAATTTGAGCTTTGGCGGCTCATCTCTTTATAAGCTTCTTGATTCCTACCACTATCAGACGAAAGATACCAACTACAAGATAGAGAATAAACCCAAAGACAAAGGGATGATAGTAGTTAGAGCGATCTGACATCATCTCCAAACGTACTGCGGGTTTAGTGAGTAGGTCAGAGTGAATAAGAAGGGCAGAGAAGAGAAGCAGTACAAAATAGATCACCACCTCTTTTTTCACTTAGACTCTCCGTAAAATTTATCCAGCATCATCTGCAGAGAGACCTTTCCATTCCACTCATTTTTACTGACAGTATAACTGCAGGTCAATCGCTTGTTGGTTGCCATCTGATAACGCTGCTTAAAGGCAATGAGATCATGTTTTTCAATGCCTCCCTCAAGTTGTATGCCGATACGGCTGTGATCGCGCTCTTTACCCATGTAGTTAACACTTTCAACGTAAGCCTCTTTCGCCAAAAAGCGTGGACGGGGATTGGCTTCGCCAAAAGGTTCATAGGCATCTAAAAGGTCTAAGAGGTTTGTGTTGATGGTGCTTGGTATCAGCTCACCGATGAGCTCTGCCTGCGGAATAAACTCTTCAGGATCTATCTTTGATGCAATAGCATTGATCCCCTCTTTAAACTGTTCTAAGTGTGTAATAGGCATTGCGAGTCCTGCGGCCATCATATGTCCGCCAAAGCCCTCTAAGAGCTGCTCTTGGGACTTTATGAGCTCAAAGATACTGACATTGCCAATACTGCGAGCACTTCCTTTGGCCCGACCCTCTGTAATACTCATGACAACAGCCGGACGGCCAAAACGGTGGACTAAACGTGAGGCAACGATACCGACAACACCTTCATTCCAATTTTCGCCAAATACGACAAGAACATTGTCGCCTTCTCTGACTTGGGCGATGGCCTCTTCCGTGACATCGGCTTCGATCGCTTTACGAAGGTCGTTGAGTTGATTAAGCAGTTCGAACTGTTTGAACGCCTTTTCAGGGGTTTCAGCAGTTAGAAATTCCAGTGCGATAGAAGCATCTTCCAATCGTCCGGCAGAGTTGATACGAGGCGCGATCTGAAAACCGATATCTTCAGCTGCGAGAGACGATTTATTCAAGAACTCTCTGATGATGGCAAATGCCGGCAGGGTACTTGTCATCATCTGTTTAAGCCCATGTTGGACTATGGCCCGATTGATGCCTATAAGCGGCATAACGTCGGCTACGACGGCCATTGCCAAGAGCGGAAGATACTGACTCATATTGATTTTCAGACCAAGCTCTTTTTTGACAAGAACCAGAACGAGCCAAGCGACTTGTGCTCCACAGATATCTTTAAAAGGATAGGTGTCATCAGCGAGTTTAGGGTCGACGATCGTATAGACATCCGGAAGAGTGTCCGAAGGTGTGTGGTGATCGGTGATGATAAGATCGATGCCTCGCTCTTTACAGACCTCTGCAGCAGCAAACGCGTTGATACCGTTATCTACGGTAAAGACAAGATCTGCTTCGACTCTCTGCAGTACTGAGGGTGAAACCCCATATCCATCAATAAAACGGTTGGGGATGATAACATCCAAGGGATAGCCCAACTCTCTGAAGAAGAGGGTCGTTAGTGACGTCGCAGTAACGCCGTCAACATCATAATCACCAACAAGGGTAATACGTTCTTTATTATTAATAGCATCCGCAATACGCTTAGCTGCTTTGGGTGCATTACGTAAGAGGCTTGGGTCAGGGATATCAGAGAGCTTAGAAAACCCGTCTGAAAATCGCTCATCAAGTTTACGTTTAAGCGCGTTAAGGTCAAGTTTTGGAACGTTAGGGATCTTTGTCATGGGCAAACCTGTAACTGTTTAGTATGCTAGAGTTCCGTCATTCACATAACGTGAGAATGACATTAAGTGCGGTTAATCTTCCGATGAACTCTCTATGAAGAGAATAGAGCGTTAGTGTAGTCAAAGGGGCTTCTGCTCCTTTGGCGTTTAACTAGTTAGTCTGAGAATGAGCCAAAGAGGCTTTTACAAATGCAAGGATAGAAGCATTTGGTGTCTGTAGACGTGAGGTGAACTCAGGGTGGAACTGTACACCGAGGAACCATGGGTGCGCAGGGATCTCAACTGCCTCGATCAGACCGTTAGACTCACCTGTAACGACCAGGCCGGCTTTCTCAAGCTCGTCTCGGTAGGCAGGATTTGCTTCGTAACGGTGACGGTGACGTTCAAAGATCAGTTTTTCGCCATTGTACGCTTCTCGAAGGATAGATCCCTCTTTTGTCTCACACGGGTATTCACCAAGACGAAGTGTTCCTCCCATTGGCGACCTGTGTGTACGAAGTTCAGTGTCGCCAGACTGGTTAATAAACTCATCGATCAAGTAGATCATAGGATTTGTCGTCTCTGGATCGAACTCAACCGAGTTGGCATCTTCAAGTCCAAGGACGTTACGGGCATATTCGACAAGTGTCAGCTGCATTCCCAAACAGATCCCAAGATAGGGTATCTGGTTGATACGCGCATACTCAATGGCCAAGATCTTGCCTTCTACGCCACGGTTACCAAAACCGCCGGCAACAAGGATAGAGTCACAGTCTCCAAGAAGCGCTTCTGCACCGGCTTCTTCGATCTCTTCACTATCAACCCAGCAGATCTCGACTTTGGTATCAAGGTGTGCACCAGAGTGGAGAAGAGACTCGATCAGTGATTTGTAGGACTCTTTCAGTTCAAGGTATTTACCAACAAATCCAACAACAGTACGTTTTGTCGGAGAGACGATCTTTTTGACCAGAGAGTCCCACTGCTCCATATTTGGTGCCAGTTCGCCAAGATCCAGCGCTTTGGAAATCGGTGTAAGGATATTTTGCTGCATAAAGCTGATCGGAACAGCATACACTGTCGGCGCATCAAGGGCCAGGATAACACTGTCTTGTTTGACGTCACATGAAAGTGCAAGTTTTTTTCTGAATGATTTTGGCAGGTCACTCTCACTGCGGGCAATGATCATTTGCGGTGTAATTCCGATACGGCGAAGTTCTTGAACCGAGTGCTGTGTCGGTTTTGACTTATATTCACCGGCAACTTTTATGTAAGGGATCAGCGTTACGTGAATAAAGAAGGTTCCGGCAACATCGTCATCGTGTTTCATCTGACGGATCGCTTCCATAAAAGGAAGGCCTTCGATATCACCAACGGTACCGCCAAGCTCAACCACAAGTATCTCATGACCTTCACCCGCTATTTTAATACGGTCAACGATCTCGCCAACGATATGGGGAACGACCTGGATCGTTTGTCCAAGGTAACCGCCTGAGCGCTCTTTTTCAATGACAGAAGAGTAGACTTGACCTGTAGTAAAGTTGCTTGTTTTTAGAAATGATGTGTCAAGAAAACGCTCATAGTTTCCAATGTCAAGATCGGTCTCTGCACCATCTTTTGTGACAAAGACCTCACCATGTTCAAGGGGGCTCATTGTCCCAGGGTCAACATTGATGTAGGGGTCAATCTTTAACATACCTACATCTTTACCTGCGTGTTTGAGGAGTGTACCGACACTGGCTGCCGTGATCCCCTTACCTAAAGAACTAAGTACCCCGCCGGTTACAAAGATATATTTTGTCATTATAAGCCCCTTTATAGAATTCGCGATTATAGCAAAAATGCCCTTACAGCCATCTCAAAACAGCTGTTTATTTTCTCGTATAAGCAGTAAGGGCAATCATGAAACAAGAAGGTATAATAGGAATAAAAAAAGTGAACCTGTATGGATGTCCTTAGCTATGTCGTTGTTGCCCTCGGTATCTCTATCATTCTCAATCTGCTTTTAAAACATTTGGATATCTCACCGATCATTGGTTATATAATGACAGGTACGATCATTGTCTATCTGTTTGAACTGCAGGAGATGAAAGATTCTCATACTTTGGAAATGGTCGGTGAATTTGGAATTGTGTTCCTGATGTTTACCATTGGGTTGGAGATGTCGGTGAGCACACTTCGCTCAATGAAAAAACTGGTTTTTCTCAATGGTGTGCTTCAGGTCGGCGTGAGTGGTTTGCTGTTCTATCTTGCCTCCCGCTATATTTTTGATATCAGTGTGGCCTCATCTCTTATAATCGGTTCAGCATTAGCCTTGTCTTCTACGGCAGTTGTTTTGACATACTTAAAGCAGAGCAAAGGGATTTATGCCCCCTATGGGCGCCGATCTGTCGGTATATTGATCTTTCAGGATATTGCAGTAATCCCTATTCTGATCATGATAGGTTTTCTTGCCAATGATGGCGCCGATCTCAAGTCCGTTCTGCTGGAAACAGTTTTGAGTGCCATTGTCGTTATCGGGTTACTCTTTTTTGTCGGGAAACGGGTGATGGACTGGCTGCTGCACTTTTCAGCGGACAGTAAGCTTGAGGAGCTTTTTTTAGGCTCGGTATTGGTCATTGTGATCGGGGCCTCATTATTGGGGCACTTCGCAGGATTCACCTACTCTCTAGGCGCTTTTGTCGCTGGAATGATCATTGCAGAGACACGATACCTGCATAAAGTAGAAGCGGACATCGCCCCGTTTAAAGATCTTTTACTGGGGGTCTTCTTCGTAACGGTGGGGATGAAGATTGATCTTGTTTTTTTCTATTCACATTTTGGGGAGATCGTTGGACTGTTTATGGTTATTCTATTTGTTAAAGGTGCGGTTATCCATGGGGTAATCCTACTCAGTTCAAAATCGGTAACCGGCTTTAAAACAGCCGTAACACTGGCGCAGGTCGGCGAGTTCTCTTTTGCTATTTTCGCACTGGCTTCTGCCAATCGTCTACTTGATCCTGAACTTGCACAGTTACTTGTTCTCGTTGTGGTTCTTTCCATGATAGCTACTCCATTTATGCTGTCAAATCGTCGCAGATTTCAGCAGATGCTCTATAAACAAGGTGAGATCGAACAGGGGGATCTAAGTGTATTTGAGGGACGTAAAAACCATATCATAGTGTGTGGTTACGGTATGGTCGGTCAAAGAGTCGCACGCCAGCTGCAAAAAGCGGGAGTTGAACATGTCGTCGTCGATTACAACTACTCACGGGTACGAAAAGCCCAGAGAGTAGGAGAAGAGATCTACTACGGGGATATGTCCAAGTCGGCTATTTTACACTCATTAAATATCGAATCTGCCTCCGCAGTCATCGTTACTTTGGATGATCCGGAGAAAAAGCAGCTTATTTGTGAAGCGCTTTCGCCGTATGGAGACTCTGTCAATATTATCGTCAAAGTGATCTCATCAGAAGAGAAACAGATGCTGAAGGGTATGCCGATCAGTGTGATGGTCAATGGGAAAGAGGAAGTGGCCAAGATCCTGGTCGAAAAGACAATGAGCTGCAGCCTTTGGAAAGAGCCTGCCGAACAGAGGGTGTAGGGAGGCCAAAAGCCTGTACCCATCTGTAGTAAAAGGCATGAATACGTACGATGGGATAGATCTTGGGTGTGAGCCTGAGCCGAACCCAGTGTTTGGAGAGGAAAGAGCTGTTCGCGTCAGTGTGGCAACGACTGCTTAGTTCCCGCGTGAACCAGGTTTGACCGCTTCGCTTTTGCCTTCTCTACAAAGAGGACAATCTTCTGGTGCGTACATCTCAAAAGTAAAATCTTCGAGTGCAAAAAACGGAATCCCCTCCGGCAGTTTGCAGTTTGGTTTTTTTGTGACATCAGAGTTCTGACGTTCACAAAAACCACGGTTAGCCAGTGCGGCAAAACCGACGACTACACCACCCATCTCTTCGATAGCAGCGGCAGCTTCCATAGCAGAACCGCCTGTCGTGATAATGTCTTCACAGATCATTACACGTTCACCTTTGCGCACTTCAAAACCACGACGAACAGTCATGACCTTGTCAACACGCTCAGCGAAGATAGAACGTTTATCGAGCGCAGTCGCGAGTGCAAAACCGGCGATAAGACCACCAAGTGCAGGTGCACAAATAGTGTCGACTTCAAGGCCGCTTTCAACGATCTGCTTTGCAACACCTTCTGCAAGGACTTTAGCATTTTTAGGGTCTTCAAGAACCTTGGCTGATTGAAGATAGAATTGTGAGTGGTTGCCAGAGCTGAGTTTAAAGTGACCTTCTAAAAGAGCATCTGCATCCATGTATATTTTTTTAACGTTCATTGCTTATCCTTGGAGGAAGTGGTTATTTGTAAATGCACCAAGGGTGCGTGGGCTCTCTATCGAGAAGTAAAGTAGTCAAAGGAGTTGGTTCCCCTTGGCGGTTACACTTTTAGGATTGCCGCTTCTTTCTCTTTTAACGTTGCATCGATCTTCGAGATAAACTCATCTGTAATCTTCTGAACAGCATCTTGTGCAGACTTAGACTCATCAGCCGTGATCTCTTTCTCTTTTTCTAATCTCTTGATCTCATTGTTGGCTCTTTGACGATCATTACGGACAGATACTTTTGCATCTTCGCCCATACCTTTCATCTTTTTTACACTCTCTTTACGCTGGTCAACTGTCATTGGAGGAAAATTCAGGATGATCTTCTCTCCATCACTGTTTGGACTGACCCCGATGTTCGCTTTTGAGATCGCTGATTCAATGTCAGAAACAAGTGGTTTTTCCCATGGCGAGATAACAATAGTAGTCGCATCCGTAGCGATCACTGAACCGACTTGGTCAAGTGCCGTCATGGTTCCGTAGTAATCAATTTTAATACCATCAAGCACAGAAATCATTACCTTACCTGTGCGTAGCGTTTTAAAGCTGTGGTGCATATGCCCAAGAGAGCTTTCCATGTTCATTTTACATTCGTCTAAAATTTCGTTTATCATTATTTTCCCTTTACTAAGATAATACTGCTCTGGCGATTGCCACTTTTCAAAAAGATACGTGTACGGTTCATCTTCAGTTTTTTATCGATGTTAACGACAAGTTTGCCACTGTTTACAGTGGCGCTTTTCCACCCGTACCCGGAGATGTAGTACTCAACTCTTTTAATCTCTTTTGGCAAAGTGGCTTTTAGCGTTGAGATTTTACCATTTTTTGGCCAAGCTTTTGGAGATATCCACTCTGTAGGCATTGTACGGGTACGAAGTTTTACTTTGATGTTGTTTTCACCGGTCAATGCTGTCCGGTCCAGATCATGCGCAGCACTGTCCTTGTCGACGGCACCTGCATTTTGGTTGATGATCAGGTCGAAACTGAAAGGTTCTAACTGTGCACGTACGCGATCATCATATTCACCATATGGGTAAGCATAATATTTTGGTGTATACCCAAGCTCTTTTTGCATGATGTCAAGACCTTTTTTTGTGTCTTGATAGATAGCGGGGTTACTCAATGAGACAAGATGCGGGTGTCCAAATGAGTGAAAACCAATCTCGCCATACTTTGAGGTCTCTTTGATCTGATCCCAGGTCATAAAGTCACCGTAGTGATCGACAGTTCCCTGCACATAGACAAACAGTGTAAAAGGGTAGTTGTACTCTTTAAAAAGAGGAAGACCATTTTTATAGAAACTTTTAAAACTGTCATCGATGGTCAAGACAACCCATTTATCACTGATCTCTTCACCACTTTGCAAGGCTTTTTGCAGACGTTTAAGGGAGACAACTTCATAGTTGTTCTTTTTTAGATATTCAAATTCAGCGCGAAGCGTTGCTATAGATGTATTGGTGGATAGGTGCCTTGTATCATTGAAACGGTGAAAGACAAAGAGATGGGCATCTGCCCAAAGGTAGAGTGGAAGCAGCGTAAGTAAAAGAAGCTTACGCATTGTTCTAGTTGGAAGTGTTAGTTTCTACTGCCGGAGCTTCTTGCTCTGCAGGTGCTGCTGGTGCCGCGACATCCGTTGCTTCAGCAATATTGTCTACAACAGAAGCACTGCTCTCTTGCGCGTAAAAGTAACCAAGCGTTACGGTATTGAGAATAAATAAAAAACCAAAAAAGAATGTCATCTTGGCTAAGAAGCTACCTGGGCCTTTTGCGCCAAAAACTGATTCGTTTGAACCGCTGTATGCACCAAGACCGATACTTGAACTTTTTTGTAGTAAAACTGCAATCGTAATAATCACAACTAAAACGATTTGAGATATAAGCAAAATGCCTGTCATTTATAGACCTTCTAAAATATTAATTGGCGAATTATAGCGAAAAAAATTGAAAAGATATTTTGGCCTCCTTTTTATCATCGGTGGTTAGGGTATAATTAGGATATTAAAAAGTCTATATACGCTTTAAACTGGGAATATATGTGAAAAAAGTTGTTTTGTTAGTAGTCATATTGTTGTTTTTTACTATAGCGCTCTTTTTTTCTCAAAATGACAAATCGGTAGCGCCCACTGTTCCTACAATAACTGCCAGTACCTTTGCCTTGTATGATATTGCGAAACATGTCGGTGGTGACAATGTTGATGTGCAGATGGTCATTCCATTCGGGGTTGAAGTCCACAGTTTCGAACCAACACCAAAAACAATTATCTCGATACAAAAAAGCGCATTGTTCTTGTACAGCGGTGCTGCGCTGGAACCTTGGATCATTAAGTTGACGCAGGGAGAGAATATGCTTGATATGAGCAAGTATGTTGATTTGAGAGAAGCGCAAGGAGAGGGTGACGTAGATGACGGTCACCATCATCATGGAGACGAAGCCGTTGACCCGCATTATTGGCTGGACATAGGCAATATGAAACTGTTAACGCAGAAGATCGCTTTGGCGTTTGTGAAGCTGGATAAGGCGCATGAAGCGCTATATGTTCAACGAGCTGCCGCCTACATTGATGAACTCACCAAGCTAGACAGAGCCTATCAGAAGAGACTTCAACAGTGTCAAGTCAGAGAAGTTATCCTTCATCATAATATTTTGGGGTATGTCGCATCGAAGTATGACTTTTCTGTTCAACCGTTGACAGGTCTCTCCCCGGACGCATTGGCAGATGCACAAACGATGGCAAGACTTTCGACAATCATTAAAGAAAAAGGGATAAAGGTGCTTTTTTTCGAGGCCTTTATCAGTGACAGATTGATGCAAACGCTTGCAAAAGAAAATGGTGTGGAGATCGACTACTTGGAGCCTTTGGCCAACATTACTGCAGCGCAAGCGCAAACCGGGATGAGCTATATAGACGGTATGTATGTCAATCTTGACAAACTTACCCATGCAATGAGATGTGAATGAAGTTTGTCTCTCCGATCTTTGAGGTAAAAAACCTTTTTTTTCAAGCCAATGCACAAAAGATATTAGACGATATCTCTTTAACTATTTTGCCGGGCGATTATTGTGCGATCATTGGGCCAAATGGTGGCGGTAAAACAACATTGATACGTCTTTTACTTGGCCTTGAAAAACCGACGCTGGGCAAGATAAAATTGTTTGGACAGGCGCTAAACCAATTCAAGCGCTGGTATAAGATAGGGTATGTTCCGCAACGTGCCTCACAACTCGATCAAAACTTTCCTGCAACGGTCCTTGAAGTGGTCAAGATGGGTCGGATCATGAAGCAAGGACTGTTTAAACGTACAACGCAAGAAGACAGAGACGCCATCCAGGAAGCAGTGACTAAGATGGATATCTTGGATATCCAAAATAAACTGATTGGTGAACTCTCTGGCGGTCAGCGTCAGCGTGTTATGATCGCAAGAGCCTTGGCCTCAAAACCGGAAGTGCTGATTCTTGATGAACCGAACACCGGTGTTGATGTCGTGTCTCAGCAACGTTTTTATAAGCTTCTCAGAGAATTAAACCAAAATGAGAATATGACGATTGTCTTTATTACGCATGACATCGGCGTCATTGCCGATGATATTGGACGGCTTTTTACGGTAAATCAAAGTTTACTGACCTGTAATAATCCAAAAGAGGCGATCAGCTGTGAAGATATGAGTGCCCTTTATGGAATTGATGCGCATTTGATCCATAACCACCATCATCATTAAAACGTAAATAATAAATGGATGGACAAGAAATGGAAGGAATGCAATGACTGAAATGATATCTCAAAAAGAGGGTGCTGAACGCACGCTGTTTGCAGAGTAAAGTTGATAAATCGAAAATGGAAGGAATGCAATGACTGAAATGCTCTCATACGACTTTATGATACGTGCCTTCCTCGCAGGAATAATTATCGCAATTTTGGCAGCGATAAGCGGCTCTTTTATAGTATTGCGCCGATATTCAATGATCACAGAGACGTTGGCTCACTCTGCCCTTGTCGGTGTTGCAGTCGGTGTTATTGCCGGAACCAGCCCTCTCTGGATGGCCGTAGCAGCAGCCCTTCTTAGCGCCTGGGCTATAGAGTACCTAAGAATCAATTTTCACCTCTACTCAGATTCTGTGTTAGCGATCATACTCTCAGGATCGTTAGCCCTGGCGGTGATCATCGTCTCACTTGCCGGAGCTTTTAACAGCTCTCTCTTCTCTTATCTTTTTGGTTCTATACTCTCGGTTACAGAGGAAGATCTGATCATTATGTCGATCTTTGGCGTCATTGCACTTGGACTGTTAGGACTCTTTTATAAAGAACTCTATTTTATTGCTTATGACGAAGAGGTGGCACGAACAAGCGGCATTAAAGTAGACCTCTTGAATTTTTTGTTAGTCAGTATTGTGGCTATTATCATCGCCCTCTCTATCCGTATTGTCGGCACATTGCTAATAGGTGCGATGATGGTCATTCCGACAGTAGCAGCGCTCCGATTTAGACAAGGTTTTGCTAAAACCATCGCCATTGCAGTGCTCTTTTCACTTTTAGCGGTTATTGTCGGAATGAGCAGTTCCTATTTCTTTTCGCTTCCAAGCGGTGCTACGATTGTGTTAGCCCTATTGTTTATCTTTATCTTCTCCTTGGTTGTTAATCGTCGATGAAAGTACAAAGTGAATTTTCCAAATATGCAGATCAGTATGGAAACTATAACATCATTCAAGAGAAGGTGGTCAACAAACTTCTCAAGGAGCTTCAGCAACAGCCAAAACGTATCTTAGATCTCGGCTGTGGCAAGGGTGCTCTTTTGCGCGCTATTGACTGGAATGTTGAACATTTTGTCGGTGTAGATTTTGCTCCGAGGATGTTAGAGTTGCATCCCAAAGAGGGTGATAATGTTGAGGCGTTAGAGTGTGTGTATGGTGACTTTAACGATCCGACCCTTTTTGAGCAGCTCTCTTATTATGACTTCGACCGTATCTTCTCCGCTTCAGCTCTACAGTGGGCTGATGACATGGAAAATGTCTTTCGAAATATCGCCTATCTGAAAAAACCTGTCTCACTGGCGATCTTCAGCGGTAGTACCTTTAAGACTCTTTTTGAGACAGCCGGTATCAAACCGCTGCTAAGATGCAGTGCCGAGGTGGAAGAGCTGGCTAAACGCTATTTTAACGCTAATATCGAGACTGTTCAGTACCGGCTTGCCTTTGACTCAGTACGAGATATGTTCCGCTATATAAAACGAAGTGGTGTGAGTGGTAATCGCAATCTTCTCGGGTATAAAGAGATGAAAAAGTTGATGCGTAGTTATCCGCTTGACTATTTGGAGTTTGAAGTCGTTTTCATCCAAAACTAATCTTTTAGCAGGTTCTCTTTTTCAAGTTGATACAGTGCATAACGAAGTGACTTGAAGTTTTCTGAGAGTGCAGGTTCAACGATCTTATATATCTCTTCGAGTACTCTTGCAGACTCTTGGGCGCGTTTATAGTTTGCGATGATGACACTCTCTACCGTGTCACGGTTCATCTCACTTGTTACAGTAGGACGGAGAACATCATTAATGCTGTCTCGAGAGTTTAGAAGGTTTTGTATATCGTCAATTCTGCTTTGATGCCGAATCTCTTTTAGCTTTGAAGCCAGGACTTTGTCGTTGTTGACATATCTCGCAATGTCTTCTATAACACGAACCCCCTCTTTTAACCGGTTGAGATTGGCATCAATAACACGATAAAGTGATGGTTCGAAGTGCGAAGGCATATTACTTGTTTTTACGCTTTGATTGTTTAGCCATCTTTGCTTTTTTCTTGGCCTTGGCCTTTTCATCAGAAGAAGTTGTTTTACGCTCTCCGGACTCTTTCTTATCATTGATATCGGTTGTGGTACCAAAAGTATTTTTCTTTGTACGTGCTTTGAAGGCGATTTTTATACCGTCATCCATCTCGACGCTTGAAGTATTTGTACGTGACATAATTATTTTCCTTTATATGTGTCTAAAAAAGAATTTTTATTTTAGAAACGGCATTATAGCATTTTTAAGGAAGTGTAGGAAATAGGAAGCAGATAGAAATAAGAGCCGAAGCTCTTTATAAGGAGATTAGTCCTCGTTACCAAAAATACCCAGCAGCTGCAGAAGCGCTGTAAAGATATTCAAAAAGTCAAGATAAAGAGCGATGGCACCATCAATTGGCGTCTCGTAAGCACCCTTCATAATGTTCTGAGTGTCGTATACAACCAAAATACTAAAGACAAACACAACTGCTGCAGAGATAAGTACAGCAAGCATTGGACTGCCTAGAAAAAGATTGACAACAGAGAATCCGATGATTACAAACAAAGCGATCATTAACGGTTTTCCATAACTAGCCAGATCAGCTTTCGTTTTAACAGCAAAATAGCTCATACCGGCAACGATCACGGAAGTCATAGCAAAAGCATTACCGACAATACTTGCACCACCGGAGAGGGTAAGTGTATAAGAAAGCAGTGGTGCCAACATAAGACCTGTCATAAATACAAAGCTGAACATCACAACCAGATTGATGCCTGGTTTGCGTTTAACAGCAAAAAGGCCAAACAGTAGAGCGAACTCAAGAATTATCAGCGGAATAAACCAGGCTTGAATGAAAGCTGCCATTGGAATACCAACATAGGCACCAGCTGCACCAGCCATCAACGAAGCAGCAAACAGTTTGTATGTCTCTTTTACAAAAGAGACAATTTTTGTTTCAGAGCGCTGGCCGTAACCCGCTGAATCTTCTCTTGCATAATCACGATCATATAGACCCATAAATACATCCTTTATATAGAACCTGCTCTGCAGGCCATTGTTATCTCAGAACTATACACCATTTTTTACAATAAATAGTAAATATTAGGCTTCGTATTATCAGAGAAAACGAGCATACTATATAAAGGGATAAAAATAAGTCTGAAATGGTGCATCAATAACAACATTTAGCAACAACGTATTACGAAAAATCGCATCTATTTCACAAATTTGAAGGAATTTGCATATTCCCTCAAAAAGCTCTTGACATCCAATACTGATTTGTCTATAATTCCCTTCCACAAACGATGAGAAGCTGTTAAAAGCGACTTAGAGACTACGTGTTGTAGCTCGATTAATTGTTTGAGATCATTGAAAACTAAGTAAGTTTAACAGAGACCTTAAGGGGTTGGAAGT
>JAQIBF010000020.1 GCA_027859195.1 Helicobacteraceae bacterium | reverse complement strand
AACAAAACAACCGATAAATTCACTAAGCGGGCTTACAATAATAAATGAAAAGATTGTGACAACAGCTGCCATACCGACAATCGTTTTAAGTGAAGTAGAGGCATTGACAAGGTAGTTTTGACTACCTGGCAATGGCTCATGCATAAACATATAAACGATCAGTTTTAAATAGTAGTAGGCTGCAACTGCCGAATTTAGTGCCATGATCAGAGCTAAGACAGTAAAGCCGGCACTGACTGCTGCACTGATCAGATAAATTTTACCCCAAAACAGTGCAAACGGTGGCAGACCAGCAAGTGAAAGCATAAATAGTGCCATCAGTGATGCCTGTATAGGAGATGTTTGGAACATACCTGAGAACTTCTCAAATGGATGATCTGAACTTTGGCCTGGACGAAGCTCTTTTTGTCGACTTACCCATAACATCGTAAAGGCACCAAGGTTAGCAAAGCTAAACAGTGCCCAGTACAGAAACAGTCCTGTATTTGCCTGTGTTGTCCCGATCAGTACAGCAGACATTACAAAACCGGCATGTGATACTGATGAATAGGCAAGCATACGCTTAACATCACTCTGTACAATAGCCCAGATATTTGCAGCAGTCATGGTAATAACAACCATCGCATAAAGTATCACTTCTAACCAAATAACACCTGAATGGATCAGGAATTCAAATAAACGCATAGCGACAACGAAGCCGGCGATCTTAGGCACGATTGACATGTACCCGGCCAATGCTGCTGAAGAGCCTTCATAAACATCCGGTGTCCATGTATGAAATGGTACAAGTGAAAGTTTGAACGCGAACGATGCTAACAAGAAGACCGTACCGACAAGAACATAACCGATATTTGCATAGTTGTCTGCTGAAAGCACCGCTGCGATCTGGTGAATCTCAACAGAACCGGTAAGTGCGTAAAGCACCATTGAGCCAAATGCAAATAGACCAGCTGCCAGAGCACCCATTGTAAAGTACTTAACGGCTGCCTCGAATGACTTGCTGCGGTTATGAAGCGCGATCATAGGGTAAAGTGCCAATGATGCCGTCTCAAGACCGACAAAGATCAAGATAAGGTTGTCTGTTGCTACCATAAACTGGAAGCCAGCAATCATAAACAAAAACAGTGCAAAGAACTCTGGGTATGAGAATTCATGAAAACGCTTCGATGTAAGGGCCAATGGAATAAACATCATCGATGCAATGACAATGACCAACTGCGCCAAGATAGCAAGACCATCGATGAGCATTACATCAAAAAAACCTAGCTGTGTGCCGTTTGACGCAAATACACCAGCGGCCTCCATAACAGCACCAAGGTCCAGCAATAAAAAAAGTAGAGAGATCATTACGTAAAGTGATTTATTCAGACCACTTTTAATAAGATCGATCACGATAATAGACAAAGCACCAACAACGGCTATAGTCATTGGGACAAGCGTTGCCACATTTAATGAGGCTAATGAGACGTTAACTGCTTCTAACATTAGTGTGCCTCCTGAATTTCAAATTTTGCGATAGACGGGATCACCGATTTTGCTTCCGGTGAAATCGCTTTATCGTGCATCAGTTGAACCACTGACTCAACTGAGTTGTTGATCGGTTCAAGAATCGGTTGAGGATAGACACCTAACCAGATTGCAATAATAGTCAATGGAATCAGTCCAAGAAGTTCAGTCTTGTTCAGATCTTTAAGATTTCTATTCTCATCTTTCGTCACATTGCCGAAGAACGCTTTTTTATACGCTGCAAGCATATAGATAGCACCGACGATGATCGCTGTTCCGGCAAGAAGAGTCATCATATGAGACTGCTTGTAGAAGCCTAATAGACTCAGGAATTCACCAACAAAGTTGATCGTCAATGGAAGACCCACTGCGGCCATCATCATGATCCCGAAGATCAATGCATACTTAGGCATGATGTGCGCAAGTCCGCCGAATTCGCTCATAAGTTTTGTATGACGGCGGTCATAGATAACACCGACAAGCAAGAAGAGCGCACCAGAGACAATACCGTGTGCGATCATCAAGAAGACAGAACCTGTGATACCTTCAACGTTCAACGCGAACGTACCAAGGATAATAACACCCATGTGCGATACAGACGAGTAAGCAACAACCTGCTTGATGTCTTTTTGTGCGTACGCCACCATCGCTGTATAGATGATCATAATGATCGCCAACACGGCAATAGGATACATAAAGAAGACAGACGCGTCCGGGAACAACGGCAGCGAAAAACGGATGAACGCATACGTACCCATTTTCAGCAGTACCGCTGCAAGGATCACAGAACCGATTGTAGGCGCCTGACCGTGAGCATACGGCAACCATGTATGGAACGGGAACATCGGTACTTTGATCGCGAAACCAAAGAAGAATGCTACAAATAACCACGCCTGAATATTTTCAGGTAAGATCAGACGGTACCACTCTAGTAAAGAGAAGCTCCATTGACCTGTCGCCTGAAAATAAAAATATGCCATAAACAGCATACCGACAAGCATGATCAATGAACCGGTAAAGGTATAAAGGAAAAACTTAACAGATGCGTAGATACGCAGCGGCCCACCCCAGATACCGATGATAAGAAGCATCGGTACAAGAGAAAGTTCCCAGAACACGTAGAACAAGATAGCATCCAACGCTGCGAAAACACCGATCATTGTCATCTGCAAAAACAGAAGTGTGATGATAAGGTCTTTAATACGGCGAGTTTCCGTCAATGTAGCAATACCAAGCATCGTAAAAAATGACGCCATGATAATAATGAACAGTGAGATCCCATCAACGCCAAGAAGGTAAGAGATGCCGAATGCCGGGATCAGGTTTGCCTGCTCCATAAACTGCATACCAGAGATACTGGCGTCAAACGAGTACCACAACCAAAGTGAAAGTACAAATTCAACAGTTGCTACGATAATACCGTAAGCACGCATACTGTCTTTGTGGACAATAAAACCAAGCACTGCTGCGAGTGCCGGGAAAAATATCAAGATTGATAAAATATGGTCTAACATCTATATAACTCCTAATTCAGAGAGCAGTTCAACGACTGTCTCTGATTGTCCAAGTGTGAATGCTGCAGCAAGTGCCAATAAGACCACTGTACCGACAACCATCCAACGTAACATCGTTGAGAGGTTTCCGTTTTGCATCGTATGTGTTTTTATACCCGTGTTGTAGAAGATGTTAGCAACACCGTCAACTGACGCATCAACAATTTTAAGATCGATCTTCCACATCATCTCTGAAAGTTCACGATACATCTTAGAGAAGTACTCTTCATAAAACTGTGGAATGTAATACTGATTGTACAGAAGCTGGTAAAGGATACCAGACTCCACTTTTTTGTCCACTTTGACTGCTTTTGCATATTTTTTGTAAGCATACACAATAGCAGCAATAACAAACAGCTGCGTACCGATCGTCATGATCCAGAACACAGTGTGGTTATGGATATGATATTCAATAGCCGGAAGCACTTGCGTGACCATCTCAAAGTATGGTGTTTTAAAGACCATACCCGCGATCACAGCCAAGATACCTAACGGCAGCATGCCCCAAAGCATAAAGCGGTATGCCTCATGTGGGTGAACACCGTTTTCACTGTGTCTGTCATCACCATGGAAGATCAACGCTACTAAACGGAACGAGTAGAACGCGGTAAGACCCGCCGTCAACAACAGAACCGTGTAAAGAATGTAGTGATGTTCAACAAATGCAACTTCCAGGATAAGATCTTTAGAGAAGAAACCTGCCAATGGATAGATACCTGCCAACGCAACTGAAGCCAACGTCATCAAGATCCAAGTCCATTTCATCGATGTTTTCAAGTCACCCATCTTAAACGGATCCAACTCATCATGCATAGCGTGCATAACATTACCGGCGCCCAGGAAGAGGAGAGCTTTGAAGAATGCGTGTGCCATCAGGTGGAACAGTGCCACCCAGTAAGCGCCAAGACCTGCAGCCACAAACATGTAACCAAGTTGTGAGAGTGTCGAGTAGGCGATAATACGTTTCATGTCACGGTTAACCAGTGCCATCGTTGCAGCAAACATCGCAACAAATGCACCAAGGCTTGCAATAAAGACACCAACATCAGGGATAAGGTCATACAGTGGGTAAGCACGAACAACCAAGTAGACACCCGCTGTTACCATTGTTGCCGCGTGAATAAGAGCCGATACCGGAGTAGGACCTTCCATCGCATCTGCAAGCCATGTATGAAGTGGGAACTGTGCTGATTTACCCATTGCGCCGATAAAGAGGAATATACCTATTGTCGTCAAGACTGAATTTTCCAGTGTTGGCATAGCAGCAAACGCTTCGTTGTATTGAATAGAACCGGTATTCCAATAGACCAAGAAGATACCGATAAGCATAGCAAGGTCAGCAATACGGTTCATGATAAACGCCTCATTAGCTGCCCAGGTTGCGCTCTCTTTGTGGTACCAGAAACCGATCAGTAGCCAAGAACAGACACCAACGCCTTCCCAACCGATAAAAAGCCCCAGGAAGTTGTCACTCATAACCAGTACCATCATCGAGAAGACGAAAGCACTCAAGTATGAGAAGAAACGGTTAAAGCCCTTGTCGTGATCCATGTAGCCGATAGAATAGACATGAACAACAGTCGAAACGGTTGTAACCACCATCATCATCGTCACAGAGACCTGATCAACCATAAATCCGTATGGAACATAAAGATCACCGGTAGCCATCCATGTCATCAATTCGACATGGATAGGCTCACCGCCACCTAAGATGTAGATCAGCAGTTTGAGACTTGCGAGGAATGAGACGAACAGCAACGCTGTCGGCACAAGCCCCGCGATGATGTTCTTTTTGCTCATACCAAAAAGTCCTGCAAAAAGTGAACCTATAATCGGTGCAAACAGGGCTGTATATAAATAAAATTCCATCTCTATCCTCTCATCGATGTCATAGCATCAAGATCAATTTTGCCAGTACGTTTATACCAAAGAACCAATAGACCAAGGCCAACGGCGACTTCAGACGCTGCAACCGCAATGATAAAGAAGGCAAACATCTGACCAGTAAGGTCACCATAGTAGCTTGAGATCGCCGCAAAAGCGATGTTAACAGCGTTGAGTAAGATCTCTGTTGCAAAGAAAAGCAATAGAAGATTTTTACGACGCATCACACCTATCAAACCGATAGCAAACAGTATCGTTGAGAGGACCAAATAGTGCTGTAGAGTGATTTCCATCATACTTGAGCCTTTTCATTAGTTTCGCGTTCAATCTCTTCTTCTTTCATCAATGTCAAAGAGTGATCCATCTTCTTACCGGCAAGAACAATACCTGCGATCATTGCAACCAGAAGCATGACCGCAGCAACTTCAAATGGAATAAGGAACTTGGTAAAAAGTACCATGCCCACCATTTGCGAGTTACCCACACCGTCAATAGCAGGGTAAAGTGCTGTGATATTTTCAGAAATGATTGGTGCTGTAAACATAGCAACAACAGTCAATGCCGCCAAACCGGAAAGACCAAAAATGATCTGTGGTGAAGTACGGCTCTCTACAACGTCACGTGTTGTATCAAAGAACATCATACCAAAGGCATAAAGTGCCATCACCGCACCCGTATAGACGATGATTTGAATCGCACCTAAGAAATCTGCACCCAGCAAAAAGAAAAATGCTGAGATAAAGATCATCCCTGCAGCTAATGCACTTAGAGCATATAGTGCGTGGTTAGTCAACACAGTGATCAAAAACATCACTGTCGTTAAAACAGCAAACAAATAAAATGCTATCGCTTCCATCCTGGCTCCTTAATATGCAAGCGGCGTAGATTTTACGCGCTCGTCTTCATGTGGTGTAATCGCACCAAAACCTGGGTACTCAGCTACTTGACCTTTAACAGCCATGTCAAACGGTGTTAACATATCTTCATAACCGATGTAATGTGCACGCTGCTCAGAAGTGTTTTCATAGCGTCCGCCGTGAACGATCGCTAACTCCGGACAAACTTCAGCACAGTAACCACAGAAAATACAGCGACCCAGATTGATTGTATACTCAGTGACCTGTTTACGGCTCTGCTCATCGATCTTAGTGTCCATACGGATACAGTCAGAGATACAGATCTTTTCACAAAGACCGCAACCGATACAGCGTTCAGTACCAGATTCCCAAAGACGCTGCATCTCATGGACTGCACGGTAACGTGGCCCGATCGGCAACTTCTCTTTTGGGTATTGCACCGTATGAATATCAAATTTAATCATCTCACGCATAACAATATACAGACCGACGAACAATTCACCCTTGATCGCGCGAGAGAAGACTTGTTTTGCTTTCTCCCATCCTGTTTCCGGATAGTCAGGAATGTCTACTTTGTAGTAGGCACCTTCACTGACATTTCTATTTTCAAATTCTTTTAAACTCATCATCAACCCCTAAAACATCATCACAAAACCGGTGACCACAACATTGATCACCGCTAAAGGCATGAGAACTTTCCAACATAACCACATCAACTGATCTGGTCGAATATCTGGCCATGCAGCACGCGTCCACAAGAAGAAAAAGAAGAAAAACGACATCTTCAATAAAAACCCGAGTGCACCAAGTACTGAACCGTCACCAAAACCGCCTAGGAAAAGCAGAACAATCACAAATGAGATAAAGAACATATTGGCATACTCACCGATGAAGAATAGACCCCAACGCATACCAGAGTACTCTGTACCAAAACCGTCAATGATCTCGTGGTCATTTGCTACTAAGTGGAATGGTGTACGGCCTGTCTCAGCAAAGGCAGCGATCCAGAAAAGGACAAACGCAACCGGCTGTGACCAGATGATCCAGTCGCCTATACCGCCCGCCTGATAGTTGTTAAAATCGATAAGTGAGAACGAACCGACCATCATCAAAGGCGCAAGCAGAGAAAGACCAGTAACAACCTCATAAGAGATAAACACGGATGCAGCTCGTGCTGCAGAGATCAGTGCAAACTTATTGCTTGATGCAAGTGAACCCAGAAGCGGTCCGTAAAAACCAACAGCCATGACACCAAGGATATAAAGAATACCGATGTTAACATCAGCAACGATCGGATGAACGGTATAACCGAAGATCGTAAATTGAGGTAAAAACGGGATCGCAGCTGCTGCCATAAAGGCTGTTGCAGCTGTAATGACAGGTGCGATCTTAAAGATCGGGCCAACTGCATTTGTCGGCACGATATCTTCTTTGGTAAAGAGTTTAATACCATCAGCCGCGATCTGTAAAAGTCCAAATGGACCAACGTGCATCGGCCCAAGACGACGCTGCATAAATGCAAGGATCTTACGCTCAAAGTAGGTTCCGAAACCTGCTAAGGCAGAAAACACCAACAAGATAACAACGATCTTGATCAGCGTTTCAATAATGTATGCTACTTCCATTAATTACACCTTTTTGATTGTGGCATTACTAAAACGATAGTCGTTAAAGAGTGCCTCACTGTTTAGATTTGAATCAAAACTTGGAACAAACGGAATATCTCCGCCGATTTTACTGTCAATTTTAACATTAAATTCCATAGAACCTTTTGTTGTCTCGACTAAAACCGTGTCCCCCTCTGATAATTCATTAGCTATTGCGTAGTCGCTACTCACATAGAGAGCGGCTGTTTCATTTAATTGGTGTGACTTGTTTGTAAAGTCATTGAACTGCAGTGTTGGATTACCACGGTAAACCATAGCCTCATCCATCGCTGCAGCTTCATCAAATGGTGCAACGCTTTCATCACCAGACGTTACGACTTCATTAACAGTCAACTCATACCCGCGCATCTCTTCACCTTTGTTGGTGTAGTGATTTGGAAGGTCATCAAAGTTTTCGCTCTTAAAGCCATCGATCTCGCCAAGCTTGACAGTGTAGTCAACTGTCAGTTTAGCGTTAAGACCAAGTGCATTTGCGATGTCATTTAGTTCATAACCCTTGTAACCGAGTGCCGCATTCGTCGGATTGACCCGAAGCTGGATACTTGTCAATGTTCCCTCTTGCTGGTTCATTGCCGGCATATCAAGATCACCGTTTCCTGTTGCACTAAGAGTGAAGTCACCCTTGACGTTATAACCGATCGTTGAAGAACCTGCTTCAGTATCAAGATCACAGATCATAGCAACACCAAGAGTGTTCCCTTTCTCAGGGATCATCGTCACGCTAAAGTCAGTGTATTTCTCTACAAGTGCCACTAAACGCGCAAGATTAGCTGCATTTGGATGGCTGTAGAAATCGGGTCCGACCATCAAGGCAAACCTATCTTTCTTCGCCAGCATTTTTTCCATCGCTGTCTCGAACGTTTTTGGTGCATTGACAATCTCTAAAAGACGGTTCTCATCGACTTCGACATCTTTGTCAACTTTTTTAGGTACCATTTTCGATTTCTCGACTTCAACCTCTTCCTCTTCGCCTGTCTCTTCGTTGACTTTCATCTCTTTAACGATCTCAACGACTTTCTCTTTGATCGTCTCTGTGACCGTAATGGTCTTCATTGAGTGAAATGACGTCAGGTACTCAGCAACGTCTGCAGGAAGCGCTTCTTTTTTCGAAAAAAGGTCAAGAATAAGGTACATCACGGCCTCTTCTTGCATCGGAGCGTGGTTGACACTAAGAATATTTTTACCCATATCATCCACAACAGGGTCAGCTACCGGATGGAAATAAAGTGCCGCACCTTTGTTCATGATCATTGCGTTGTTCATTGCAAAACGTGCATTTGGATTGTCCGTTTTAATAGAAGAACCGACAGAGATCACAAAGTTCGCGCCGTTCACCGCTTTAAGAGGTGTTTTATAGGTCGCTGTACCGCTGATCGCTGAATACGCTTTCATAAATTCTGCAAACTTACGTGCTTCATCATTGATAAGTCTGTACCCTCTGCTCTCTTTAAGTTTCTGAAGGATCAGCGCCTCTTCGTTGGTGATCTGAGAATCAAACGTGATAGTGTCAGCTTTTTCAAAGGCCTCGATTGCGTTTGCAAAGGCAGCCTCATCTTTAGCTTCTACTCTGTTTTCAAAGTCATAGCCGTAACGTCCAGCACCACAAAGCGAGACATAGTTCCACTCATTTTTAACGCGATAGATCTTTGGTTCCGGATTATCGATCGTCGCATGTTTAACATCATACTGGATCTGGCAGCCTGCTGAACAGTGTGAACACGTTGCAGGGACTTGCGAAAGTTCCCATGCATTGGATGTGTACTGGAAGTCAGAAGAGACAAGTGCGCCGACCGGACAGACTGCAGTACATTCACCACAGTCCGTACAGTCAAGTGTGTCACCTGCATTAGGCTGAATGAGCGATTTATTAAGTTTGTTCCACATCGCGTAAGCATCTTTTGGCATACTCTCTTTGAAGGTCTCATCAATAGTATCGCCATTACGAGGTTTCGTTGATAGTGCCCCGTCTCCGATCATATCTTTACAGACTGTCGTACAACGCTCACACATAATACAAAGTGCCGGATCATAATTGATCAGACCCCAGTTTTGAACCGGTTTGAATGTATCTTTGATCGCATACGACTGTGCATCAATGCCCACTTCTAAGGTGTAGTTTTGAAGTTCACATTCACCGGACTGGTCACAGACACCACACTCTAAAGGATGATTTACATCGTAAACTTCCATGATCGCGCGTCTTTCAGCTTCAATCGTCTCAGTAGATGTCGTGATCTGCATGCCATCTTTAGACTTCGAATTACACGCATACACCTGTTTACCGTCTGCCTCTACTAGACAGATACGACAAGCAAGGGTAGGGCTACAACGTGTCAGATAACAGATGGCCGGTATAAAGATATCGTTTGCACGTGCCGCGTTGAGGATGAGTTCACCCTCTTCGGTTTTTATCTCTCTTCCGTCTATCGTAATAGTTATTTCGCTCATACCTAATTACTCTCTCTCATAAAAATTTACATGCTCGAAACGATAACCGCTCGTAACATTCAGACCCAGGTCAAAAGTCGGGTGAAGAGCCACCGTTCCTTTTAGTGTGTCGTCTAGTTTGAAAATACGACGAACTGTTTCACCAGCATATTCAAATGCCACTGCATCACCGTCACCAAGACGGGCTGCCGCTGCAAAAGAGGCCGAACCGTATAGGTTGTTGTCTTTTTCAAGTTGTACAGTTTTTGCCGTAAACGCATTAAACTGAAGTACTGGATTAACATGATAGATCACAGCACCGTTAAACTCAGGCAGTTCATCAACATCTTCAGGATGACCACCCCGTTTTGCAGTTACCTCATTCAATGTGTAACCGCGAATATCTGCACCCTTAGCTGAGTAAAAGTTTTCCAAACTGTCAAACTCAACAGCTTGAAAACCACTCTCAACCGGTAGTGCCGCCGTGTAGTCAATAGTATTTTTAGCATACACACCTAAGGCGTTAGCCAAGTCATTCAAGGTATAGCCGTCAAACGAAAGGGCGACATTTGTAGGAAGAAGACGCTTGTCAATACTAACAACTGTTCCTTCCTGCTGGTTCAGTGCCGGTACATTTAAGTTGCCATCACCTAAAGCAGAGATAACAAAAGAGCCTTTCGCGTTATAACCAACCACATTCTTAGATGCAACATCAATGTCAAGATCAGCGATCAACGAGACACCCAGTGTATTGACCTCAGTCGGCACAACCAGAACAGTGAAGTCACTGTATTTTTCGATCATGGCAACCAAGTGGGCAATGTTTTCTGCGCGAGCATGTGCCAGTAGATCAGAACCTACGACCAATGTCTTTGACTTAGAACGCATAAACTGTTTAACCAGCAGCGCCAGTTCATCATCACCGACATTGGTCTCTGCATTTAAATAACCTTCATCAAGTCCATCAAAAAATGCCTGCTCCCGCTGTGTAAGCTCTTTACCTACTAGTAGTGTCTGTGCGAGAAGTGCTAAAACACCCTCTTCGGTACCGACTTCATATTTAATAAACTGTGTAACAGTATTTTGAAGCAGCGCATCTTCAAGCGGGTGCATATAAACGACTTTAGCACCGTTATGGCGAGCCGCTGTCGTTGTTGCATAACGTACACCCGGGTTGTCTGTTGCAATGCGGCTGCCAATAATGATAATACCATCAGAAGCTTTCAGTGTTTCAAGTGTTGCCGAGTAATGGCGTTTACCGCTGACATTTGCGTACGCGTTCATAAATGTCTGCATATGGCGTGCATCTTCGTTGAAGAGTTTTAGCCCCAGTTTAGCTTTCAAGCCATTTAGGATCATCGTCTCTTCATTGGAGATCACCGATGAGAAACGAATCGCTTCTGCATTTTGAAGTGCTGAGAGAGCAGCATCAAATGCTGCCTCATCTTTAGAAGCTCTGTTGGCAAAATCAAACCCAAAACGTCCCGCACCGCAAAGTGTTGCATATTCAAAGTTATTACTCACACGGTAGATACTCTCTTCTCCCGGTGAATCAATACCTGCATGTTTGACTTCATACTCCAATGCACAACCTGCACTACAATGAGCGCACGTTGCCGGGATCTTGGAAAGTTCCCATGCATTTGCTGAGTACTGGAAGTCAGAGCTTACAAGTGCCCCAACAGGACAGACTGCGATACATTCACCGCAGAAAGTACAGTCCAGGGTCTCTGCATTTTTAGGGATAACCTTGGAGTTGTACCCGCCAAACAGCAGATCCAACGCATCATCACCGATCACTTCATTACAGACGTGCGTACATTTTTCACATAAAATACATAGAGAGGGGTCGTAATTAATAAGTCCCCAGTTCTCGATCTTGCGTGGTTGGTCTTTTGCAGAAAAGTACTGTTGACCTACATTGAACTCCAAGGTCTTGTTTTGAAGATCACATTCACCTGACTTGTCACAGACGCCACACTCTAGAGGGTGGTTGACATCATACATACGCATGATGTTTGTACGTTCGGTCTTTAGTGATTCTGAATCAGTGATAACGTGTATCCCTTCGGTCGGCGGTGTGTTACATGACAGAACAAACCCATCATGTCCTTCAACCTCGACACTGCAGAGACGACAAGAAGCACAAGGTGATGTCTTCTCGATATAGCACATCGTTGGGATATAGATATCTTCACGACGTGCAACATTAATGATCGTATCACCACGTTCAGCCGTTACAGAGCGGCCATTAATTTTAAAGTTTACCATCTGACCTCCTTAGTACGCGACCATCGCGATGTAGTAACAGCGCATACAACGATCTGCTTCGTTGAGTGCCTGTTCTTGTGTGAAACCAAGGTTCACTTCAAGGTTGTTAAACTTGCGCTCTTCAATCCCGACAACTTCAGATTGCTCACGAGGAAGGCCAGGAAGCCATCCTGTGATCTTCTCTTTTTTGTCATAGACTTTCATACGACGCAGGTGATCTTCCATGATCTCATCATCAGAAAGAGTGATCTCCCCGCCATTTTGTACATAACGAGCCATAACAGAGGCAGCTCTCTTCGCCTGTCCGACCGCATTGACGATCGTCATTGGGCCATATTCACAGTCACCTGAGGCAAAGATACCTTTTCGTGATGTCATATAGTCCTTACCATTTGTCTTGATCGTTGCCCAAGATGTCATCTCGATATCCCACTCTTGCGGAAGAAGGTCCAGATCTGCTGACTGTGAGACTGCCGGGATCAGGAAGTCAGATTCAATAACATAATCAGCACCCTCGATCTTCTCCAGGGTCGGACGTCCGCCGTCTGGATCCGGTACTAACTCAAACTTGTTGATCTTAAGACTTTTAAGAACATCATTTTCATCCACCATCTCTTCAACCGCTGAGTGGAAAAGAAATTCAACACCCTCTTCTACTGCTTCATGGTACTCTTCATAGGTCGTATTGCGGATGATCGTCTTTTCATCACGACGATAGATCATATAGACCTTCTCGGCGTTGGCGCGGATCGAACAGCGGACAACGTCCATCGAAGTAAATCCCCCACCGACACAGACAACTGTCTTACCGGTTAGATCAACCGGCTCACCGATACCGTACTTTTCCCAAAGGTTGACCTGGTCCAACATCTCGATCGCTGACCAATAGCCCTCGATATCTGGACGTTCGTTTCCACAACGGACTTTTTTAGAGATACGTGTACCGGTTGCGATCATGACAGCGTCATACTCTTTTTCAAGTTCGCGCATTTTTTCTGCAGTGACTTTAGCATTCACTATAAAATTAACACCCAAATCACGAACGGCTTCGATATCCTGGTTATATTTGTCGACAGGCATACGATATTCAGGTACACCGACCGCGACTTCTCCACCAAGAACAGGCAGCTCTTCAAAGACATCACAGTGGATACCTTCTAATGCAAGATAATATCCGGTGGTGAGACCTGCAGGGCCGGCACCGATAACTGCTACTTTTTTGCCCGTATCCGGTTTTTTCTCTGCCGGGTGGAAGAAACCGAAACCATGATCCGTCTCATAGTCAGCACCCAAACGTTTAAGTGCCATAATAGAGATCGGTTCATCAAGGTTCGTACGACGACATTCATCTTCACAAGGATGAGGGCAGACACGGCCACAGGTGTGCGCCAGTGGCATAGTCTGACGTGTTGCCTTCAACGAATCATCAAAACGAAGATCGCGAACACCCTCTATATACCCGGGAATGTCAACATGCGCAGGACAGGCGTCCGTACACGGTGCTGTGATCTTGGCGATGTAGTTCACTGACGCATCATAATGTTTCGAAGGTTTTTGTTCATCAATACAGCGAACGAAGTCTGCTTCAAAGTGTTCCATCAGGTCTAAAAGCGGTGTAGGTACCGTCTTGCCGATCTCACATTTTGACGTCGTCTGCATGGTACGGGAGACCTCTTTGAGGTGATCCATATCTTGCATACTTCCTTCGCCGCGTGCGATCTTATCCATCAGATCATACAAGATGCGTCCGCCCCATCGACCCGGCGCACAACGGCCACAAGCTTCGGAATAGACCTGATACTGTGCCGCGTACTCTGTCGCCAGACGTACTACATCAACCTCTGAGTCAAACAGCGCAACGCCATCCCAGCCGATAAAAGCTTTAGATGAAGAGTGCTCATTGTACTGCTCAGGCAGGTTGTATGCTGATTCTTCCCATGCATCGTCAGCCTTACCAACATTGTTGATAGACTCACCACGCCAGGTAGAAAAAAAGACTTTACTCATGGGCTATGCCTTACTTTTTAACAACAATTGTCCAGTCAGCTTCATTGAATTTCAATGAGTTAGCTAACTCAAGCCCACACTCTTTTACAAGGTCAGCACTACGTTGGATCGGAGTGAAGTCACCAATTTCAAATAGAAATATAGCCACTTCACCGGCAGGATGTTTGTCCAGGATCTCTTTCATTCTTGGTTCAAATCCATCATGTAGATGGCGTAGATCATAACGTTTCATATAACTCCTTTTATAAGGTCTCCGTCAGTGGTACTACGTACATCACTTCTGGTTCCTAATCTAAAAAAGCCAAGCAGTTGGCTTTTGTTGACGATTATCATCTATCAACTTCGCCGAATACGATGTTAGTCGTACCGATGATTGAAACAACGTCCGGGATATAGTGACCCGGAAGTAGGTCTGTCAAAATACCTGTGTGCCAAAAAGATGGTGCACGAAGTTTTAGACGGTAAGGGTATGGACCACCTTGTGAATTAATGTAGAAACCGAGTTCACCTTTTGGCGATTCAGTTGCAACATAGACTTCACCAACTGGCGGGCGCATACCTTGAGTGACAAGCACAAAGTGCTGCATCAATGAGTAGTTTTGCGTCATGATGTCAAGCTTTGGTGCTGAGATATATTGCGGCGCATGTGCCATTAATTCTGTCTCATTGTTTTTAACTGTCTCTGCATACATGTCGATTGTCTGATAAAGGATCTTTGCAGACTCTCTCATCTCAGCCATATAGACCTTGTAACGCGCGTAGTTATCACCTTTGTCAGAGTATGGTACTTCGAACTCAACTTCGTCATAAAGTTCATATGGCTCTTCTTTACGGATATCCCACTTAACACCTGATGCACGTAGCATCGGTCCTGTACAGGCCCAAGAAAGTGCCATCTCTTCAGAAATAACACCAACCTTTTCCATTCTCATCAACCAAATACGGTTTTTGTCGAGAAGGTCTTCATAATCTTTGATGTTCGCAGGCAATTTGTCAAGGAACTCTTTAAGATCGTGGATAAAGTTGTCCGGAATATCCAGAGGCACACCACCGATACGGATTGCGGCATGCGTTAAACGCGCACCACAGTAATCTTCGATGATATCCATAAGGTATTCACGCTCACGGAAAGCGTAAAGGAATACTGTCATCGCACCGATGTCAAGTGCTGTTGTCGCCAACCAGAAAAGGTGTGACATAAGACGATTGATCTCAAGAAGCATCATACGGATCACTTTTGCACGACGCGGAACATTAACATCGATCAGTTTTTCAACAGCCAGGGCAAAACCGTAGTTGTTTGAGCTTGATGCGATATAGTCCATACGGTCTGTTGTCGGCATGAACTCATTGTAGATCATGTTCTCAGCCATCTTCTCCATACCGCGGTGAAGGTAACCGATATCCGGGTGTGCTTTAGTGATCTGCTCTTGCTGCAGGTGCAAAATAAGACGTAACTGACCGTGCGCCGAAGGGTGCTGCGGTCCGAAGTTAATGATCATCTCATTATCTTCTCTGTCAAACGTGATATTTTCAAAAAATGGACGTAATCTATTTGGTTGTTGCATATTCGCCCCCTATCGCTTTCTGTCTTTGATGATGACTGCATCATCTTCGACAAATTTTTCAATCATGAAGACACCGCCCTCTTCCTGGTATTCAAGACCTTTTTCTGGCTCGCCATTTGCTTTGATGTCATAACCCATCGGGACTTCATGTCCGAGACGAGAGAAACGCTTGGAGTCAAAACGGTCAACTTCAGCCGAATCACGGATCTCAGGTCCGATGATGTCACGTGCCTCTTTCCCGTAGATACGGTCGACTTCATACCATGCTGCAAACTCATCACCTTGAAGGGGATAGGTCTTGCGAAGCGGGTGCCCTTCCCAATCGTCAGGCATCAGAATACGTTTCATGTAAGGGTGGTTGTTAACAATCGTACCCATCATGTCGTACATCTCGCGCTCTGACCAGTCAGCAGAGCGGAAAAGAGTGCTGACACTGTTGATCGCCTGTTTTTCGTCGATGAAGCATTTAATACGCAGACGTTTACGTTTACTCATAGAGAGCATCTGATAGAAGATCTCAAATTGACCCTGCTTGGCGATCCAGTCTATTGCAGACATTTCAGAAAGCTGTGTATATCCCAGTTCATCACGAAGCAGTTCTAAAACGCCATAGTTGTCTTCTGGCTTGATATAGACAACCATCTGCTCTACTTGGATATAAGCTTCGCTTACGTCAAACTTTGCTTTGATTGCCGCTAAATCTGCTGCAAAAACTGCATCATCTTCTACTTGAGAAGTTGGTACCTGTGGCGCAACCCAGTAACGGTCAGTGTAGTACGATTTTTTTTGTACGTCGTCTTTTGGCTTATAAGCTCTCATCTATAACAACCTTTTAGGACGCTGAGATTTACCAGCTTTTTCAGAACGAATCTTCTTTTGAAGCATCATGACCGCGTATTGAAGTGTCTCTGGACGTGGTGCACACCCAGGGAGATAGAGATCGACAGGAATAATACGGTCAACACCTTGAACAGTTGCGTATGTGTTGAACATACCGCCTGTGTTGGCACAAGAACCCATAGAGATAACCCAGCGAGGTTCTGCCATCTGATCGTACAGACGCTTGATGAACTCAGCATGTTTCTTCGTCAACGTACCGGCAACTATCATCACTTCTGACTGACGCGGTGAAGCACGAAAGATCGTACCAAAACGGTCAAAGTCATAACGTGATGCACCTGATGCCATCATCTCGATACCACAACAGGCAAGACCATAAGTCAGTGCCCAAAGTGAGTTAGAACGACCCCAGTTTACGATCTTATCGATCGATGTCAATGCGACTGGAAGACCGCCATCTTGTGTATAATTTACTTGATGTTGTGCCATTCAAGGGCTCCTTTTTTCCATGCGTAGATAAATCCGATTGTAAGTAGTAAGATAAACATTAACATCTCCACAAAACCGAACCAACCCAAAAGTTTGAAGTCAATTGCCCATGGGAACATAAAGACGACTTCAACATCAAAGAGCAAAAACAGTAGCGCGAACAGATAGAACTGTGTCGAAATACGGTTCGGTTGTTTTGTCACTTCCGGTCCACACTCGTAGATAGAAAGTTTCAACTTCTCAGTGTCTTTACGTGCTAGAGCACGGCTCGCCCAACGTGCAGCAACCGTGGTTGCATAAAATGCACCGAATGTGATTACAAAAAGTACAAACACCCCAAAGTAGGGACTTGTAGTGCTTACATGTTCCATACGGATAACCTTTTTTGTTGTTTATAAACAGCTAAAAACACCTATTTGAGGGGTTTTTAGAGTTATGTTTTCTATAGAAAAAACAGTTATTAGCAATATAACCTAAAGAGCTTTAAAGCTACTTTTTTAGTTATTTTAAATTGAGGGGGAGTGCTACAAAGGGTTACAGAAATATATGCCATAAAGAGGATAGTGTTTAGTTTTGAAACATTTATATAGCTAAGTGGTTGGTAATTCAATAATAAAAAGATGGCGAAGCTCATCTAAACCAAGACTGAACTGTAAAAGTTTCAGATTTGGTGCAAGTTGTGACGGATGTGAACCCGATAGCGAACTGCTGTTCGCGGAGAGGTGAACTCCGGTGCAAATTGTGCCGAAGCTGGAACTTTTAAGAGAGGAATCCCATTAATTTTTCACTGTCAAAGTTCCCTTTTTTCTCTTTTTCAATCTCTTGCTTAAAAATTTCCATAGTAAAGAGAGGCTCTTCCTGCGTCGCAACAGAGTAAGCACAGTTTTTGATAATAAGATTGATCTGTCCGCCGCTAAGGTCGAACTTTGTCAACTCATCAATATCAAAGCCCTCTTCATACGGTGCATTGACTGGCAGCATCATCTTCCACAACCTTTTGCGCTGTTCTTTATTGGGACGTTTAAATTCGATTTTGTAGTTGAAACGTCGTGAAAATGCCACATCGATGTTTTCTAGTAAGTTGGTCGTCGCGATCAAAATGCCTTCGAACTGCTCGATCTGCTCCAGAAAGATATTTTGCATCTGGTTATGCATCTGCTCTGCACCGCCGCCGGGACCACTCGAGCGTGAACCCAAAAACTGGTCTGCTTCATTGAGCAAAAGGATCGGTTCTGTTTTAGTTTTCGTACTTAGCTCTTTAAACGTATCAAAGATCTTGCGGACTTTCTTTTCACTTTCGCCAACATACATCGAAAGTATCTTGGAACAATCAAAAGCGAGCACTTGACGTTTAAGTGACTTTGCAAGAGAATAGGAGGTCATCGTCTTGCCCGTTCCAGGAGGTCCATACAAGATAATGCGGGCATCCAGTGCGCCTCGTTTCTTCTTTATGCCCCACTCTACCAAACGCGCTACCACTTCCTTGTCCATCTGACGCATCAAGTTTTGCAGCGTCTCCTCTGTTTTAGGGTGTAAAACCACATCATCAAGATCATTCTCCGGGTCAACCAACTCGAATATGTCTTGATCTTTAATCGCCATATTCATCTTGAGTTTATGCACCTTTTTCTTCTTTTGCGGGTGCATAATAGACTGCACAACGTCATCTACAAGATAAAAAGCGCGTGAGATCCCGCCGAAAGGGTTTAGCATCTCTTCATAATCAATGATCTCACCTGTAAGCAGTGTCGAACCATCTTCAAGAAGCGCGCGGTTTTTAATGCGGTCGTATTCATCTAAAGAGATAAGATCGATCAAGACATTCATCTCACGCAGTGAAGAGTCTCCTGCATTGTACTCCTCTTTAAGCAGCGCTAAAAAGATAACCTGTTCTTTGTGGTCTAACTTCTTCTGCTTAAAAAACTTGTCTAAAACCACGTCTTTAGTGGTCTGAGCCACGCGCTCTTCAATACGTTTTTCGAGCATCTCCAATTTTGAACGTACACGATTAATACCTAAAGAGTGTTCATGTACATTTTGACGGATCATGCTCATTTTTTGGTAAAGTTCTATTCTAAGAAACTGATCCTGCAGATACTCAAGATGATCTTCGTACGGCTTGATCGCAGGCAGTTCCAGTTCAGACGCGCCCTCTTCCAAAAGACGGAGAAAAGATGTTGTCAAAGCGACAGCCGTGTTAAGCAGTTCTAATTCCGTGACATCATTTATCTTATGAGGCGTAAAACTGTGCTGAATTACCCAGCCCAATTCGAGCAGTGTTTTGATCAGACCCAGGTGTTGGATATAGGTGTAATTTTTATCGCCAAAAAGTGTCTGAAGAATGTCCACTACCAACATGTCTTCGTTACCGGCTATATATTTTTGTGCCAGTAGCTGTAAGACTTTTACCTCGTTCTCTTCACACTTTAGTTGACTGTAGACCTCGGTCTTGGTCACATCTTTTGCTTCTAAAAAATCTATTAAATACTTCAAAAATACCTCTATCTTATGTTTCTATTATCGAATTATAGCAATTTATTGGTTTTCTTATAGTTGGGGGAGAGGCACATTGACTACGAAACTACGCTATCTAGGGTAAGCCCTAGATAGTCATACCCCTGCTTTTCCCACATCAGACCTACTCTGAATACGTTTCTTTAATCTTACGTTTAAGCACCTTTCCGGTTGCCGTCTTTGGCAATTCGTCAACGATCACAACATGTTTGGGCACTTTAAAGTTCGCAAGCACTGATTTAAGATCTTTTTTAATCTGATTAGGTGTTGCAAACTCTCTGTCAGCCTCATCTTCCAACTCGACATAAGCAACCGGAACTTCACCGCTGTTTGGATCCTTTACCCCGATAACAGCCCCTTGTTTGATATAGGTAAGCTTCATCAGCTCCTCTTCTATCTGACGAGGGTAGATGTTGATACCTTTAGAGATAATAAGGTCTTTTATTCTGTCAACAATATAGAGATATCCGTCACTGTCCATCTTGCCAAGGTCACCTGTTCGCAGCCATCCATTGATGATCGTCTCTTCCGTTGCTTCAGGACGATGTAAATAGCCCATCATAACATTGTCACCTTTGACGATGATCTCACCGACCTGACCGAGCGGTACTTCCAACATCTCATCATCAACAATTTTAACGATATAGGTACGAAGGGGCAATCCTATAGACATAGGTTTTTGCCTGTCCATTGGGTTAACCGAAACAACCGGTGAGCATTCGCTCAACCCATACCCTTCTAACATCTTGGCCCGTTTGAATTTTTGATTGAATCTGTTTAATGTCTCTTCACTCAAAGCAGATGCACCCGAGATAAAGACACGAATATTGTTAAACCACATAAAGTACCATGGCAGCTTGGCCTTGATCAGTGCATTATAGATGTCCGGTACCCCTAAAAACACTGTCACTCTTTTAAGCAGTGTCTGCTTGATAATGTTACTAAATGGCAACAGTTTCGGGATGATGACAAATGATCCTCGAGTATAAAAAGGGATAAACAACATCACCGTGAAGGTGAAGGCATGGAACATCGGCAAATAGACAATAAAACGGTCTTTAGATGTAACGTCAAAACGTTCAGATCCTGCGATCAGGTTTGAAAAGATGTTACGATAACTCATCATCGCACCCTTTGGATGACCGGTTGTTCCAGACGTATAAAAGATGATCGCCATATCATCAAGCTTTGACAAGCCTCTACGCTCTTCGCCATGACGATGGGTCTCTAAGATCTCATCAAAAACAATATTGTCACTGTCCACCTGCGGCGCTTCATCTATCCAGACGATTGTCTCAACTGTTGTTTTACTGCGAAGATCTTTGACTTCGCTCATGTACTGTTGGGAGGTTATCAGCAGTTTTGCCTTGCAGTCATTAAGAATGTGTTCATACTCATTCGCTTTGAGCATATTATTAATAGGCACCACTACAGCACCGATCTTTGTTGTAGCATAGACGCTGACAACAAACTCTTCAGAGTTAGGTGCTATCAGAGCGACCATATCACCTACCCCAACGCCTGCGATCTCTAAAAATCGAGCGAATGCGTCTACCTTATGAAGAAATTCTTTATAACTTACTTTATGATCCTCAATAAAAATCACTGTCTTGGTTGGCGATTCTTTGGCTGCTGCATTTAACATGTCATAGAAATTTTGGTAAGGATATGTCTATTGCTTTTGCTTCCTTTAAAAGGCATTGTTGTTTATTCTAATATATCTATGATTAAGAGAGGGAGTAAGTTGCCAGTGAACGAGAGGGATGTGAAAAAACTACCCGCAAAGGGTAGTATAAAAAAGCAGTTTTAGAATTTATAGCCTAACCCGACACTGAGTATAGTGGCACTGGAACCTGAGAACTTGCCGTCAATCGTGTCATTTGTGACAGAGCGGTCTTTTTTCTTATCATACAAGAGTGCTGCACCGACATCCAGCTCTTCGCTCATTGCCCATCGGACACCGACAGAACCGATAAAGGCATCGCTGTCCGGCAGTTCAAAACCGAGTGTCTCATCCGGAACAGGTGACTCATCATAGGCCAAACCGACCATTACTTTTACAGACTCCCCTATTCCTTGTGTCAAACCAAGGCGGACTGTGTTGGAGTCCTCCCAGTTTTTAGCAGCAGGTTGGCCAGGCAGCGGCCCCATAGCCGGTATCTCAATATTCAGTTCATCGTATGCCGACCAAAACGCACGTTCGTAGACAAACTCGATATTTGTGCTTTCTGTTACATCAACGTCTGTTGCAAGAGTTAATGTTGCAGGTAATGGCAATGTGACACTAGCCGGCGTTGATGTTGGGTAAGGTGCAGTATAGCCTGTTGCCTGTCCACCTTCTTCTGTCAAATCAACATTGGAACGATAGGTCAGTGCCATACCCCATGCCTCATACGGCTTATAAGAGAGGGCAAGATTATAGCCAAGGTCCCAGCTGCTCCCTTCCAAGTCAAGTCCGCCTGATGTTTTAACAATACCTTCCGAATAGACAAAACGGGCACCGACTGCGATCGCAAGGTCGTCCATGATCTTATAAGAGACCGTTGGGTTTACCTCTATCACTTTTAAGGTAAATTCTTCCGCATAAGCGGCCTCAATACCTTCCGGCCAGCGCTTGGAAAGACCGGCCGGTGCATTTATAGAGAGACCGATACGGACATTTTCATCTTCTCCCATTGGTTTTGCGACTAGATAGATCTGAGGAATAATAAAGTCCTCCGAAGCACTTTGCGCAGTATGGTCACCATACGATCCTACTGACCCGCTGAAATCAACCGGATTTAGATGAATATACATCGCGTTAAGTTCAAGATGCTTATCTGAACTCATGAATGCCATATTAGCCGGATTATAATACGCAGCATCTGCCGCAGATGTATTGGAGACGTAAGCGCCTGCAAGTGCTGTCGAATTGAGTGATTGTTCCGGAATTTTATATCCGGAAGCCATAAGTGTACTTGCTGCAACTGCAGAGACGAGTAGTAGTTTTTTCATTTTTTCTCCTGATACCTAAGTTGATACCATTAGAAAATTCAAATGGTCAAATAAGCGATTTGTCCCATTCTGCCATAGTTATTTTATAACTTTCTTGAATAGCTCTCTTTTTTCATAAAAAAAAATATAATCTGTGCAAAATTTGCAATTAGATATTCATTAAAATCACTTATAATTTTTATATTGCATTATCTTTAATGAGTTATGCAACACAAGGAGTGCAAATATCTACACTGAGACCAACAAGGATACGCTCTTTTACAGCGGCCACATTACTTGCAACTACGCTTGACATATAGTGTTGTTGAAGGAACGCCGCCTTATGACCTATTTATGTTGGCCGCACAAACAATTGTTGACGATGCAGATTTTGCTAACTATAGTATTGCTATCGGAGCAGGTTCTTTACCTCTCCTTGAGATAGAAGAGGTAGGCGATGGTAGTAGTATTGTGACTGCGCTGTTGGCAGATACAGAGCCCTTTATATTCTCTACAGGGAGCGCAGGATATCGATGTCATAGAGTATCGAGAAGGAACAGCCAATATTATGAAATACTAAAAGTTTGTTTTTCCTATCTCTGGACGTATAATTGCTACTTACATAAAATGAAATATGGGTTCCCACGAACATCGTGGAAATCAAATAATAGGGTGCATCTATCCGATGTCCTTTAAATGTATGTTATATTTCAGATATAGTATTCCTTATAGATAATCTTTTGAAAGGCGGTTTTATGAAACGTATTATTAAGATTTATATCAATAATAAAAGCAGTGTACAACAGTATCTACGGGACACCCTGACAGCATTTCATCCGTCAAATTTTGAAAAAAGAAGTTTGATCCAATTTTTTGAAACGGAAAAAGCTGCCGAATTCATTTATGCTGTGAGCAGTGGTTACAAACAAATCACACCTGGTTACAGCCGAAAAAAGTCAGATGATACGCGTGTGGGCTATGATAAATCCTACTACTTCAACGGAATACAGTTCAATGAGGACGATACCTATATCTCCAACCCTTATTTACATCATGTAACCGGAAATCCAGTTGTAACGGGCGTAAAAAAAGAGGGAAATGATTTTATAGTCATTGATTTTGATCTTATGCAACTTCTTGAAGAGCTAAATTTTATCGAACATAACCCATTAATCAATAAAACGAATAAGTTTGTTATTGGTACAGGCGGAGTTCTCCTTGGTGCTGTTTCACTGTTTTTGATCCTCTATGGAGGGTTTATATTTATAAGCCTTTTGTGGGGTGCACCGAACCAGGATATTCTTCATGCAGTTTTTCAGTCCATCATCTCCATCACGATCGGCCTTGCAATCTACGATCTAGCAAAACATATTATCGAACATGAAATTCTTTTTAAAAGTACCATGCATGAAGATAGTTCAGAAAACGCTATCTTGGCAAAATTTCTCAACTCCATTATTATTGCCTCCTCTATCGAATCGTTGATGGTAATTTTCAAGATTGTTCTGGATGACTATAGCAATATGATCAATGCGCTTTATTTGATTCTCGGTGTCGTATTACTTATCTTTGCAAGAGTGGCATTAGTACGATATGGGAAGTTTGATCGTTAGAAAATATTTTTCTCGTTCCATATGAGGAGATATTTTATAGAGAAGGGTGGAGGATTTATGTATAGATTTCTCATTGGATGATGGGAACAAAAATACTCTTTTTGTACTTTTTCACCCCAACCACGCTATCACCTCTTAAAACTTCAGGGCAACAATGAACTTCGAAACTTACCCTTTTGAGAAACTCAGTTAACGCCTTGAAAAAGTGACATCTACCTCTTTGTCTTAAAACTCGTCCGCTCTACTTCTCAAATGAGTAAAGCAGCTCGATCTCTTTATCCCAGATACTCTCATCGATTGTCTCCAAAATAAGCGGGATGTCGTCCATGCGCTCATCATTCATAATAAACCGAAAAGCATCGAGTCCGATCTTTCCTTCACCCAGACTATGGTGACGGTCGACATGTGAACCGAGGTCCGGTTTGGAGTCGTTGATGTGCATTCCCATCAGGTATTTGAACCCGACCACTTTGTCAAATTCTGCCCAGGTCGCATCATAGACATCTCTGGTTCTAATATCATAACCGGCCGTAAACATGTGGCAGGTGTCGATACAGACACCGACACGCGACTTGTCTTCGATCTTGTCGATGATGTGGGCAAGGTGCTCAAAATGCCAACCGAGATTACTCCCCTGACCTGCGGTATTTTCGAGTACAAGACTGACACCGGAAGTCTGTTCAAGTGTGCGGTTCATGTTTGCTGCGATTGCATCAAGGCACTCCTCTTCGCTCATCTGTTTAAGATGTGAACCCGGGTGAAAGTTCAATCTGTCAAGACCCAGAAGCATACAGCGTTCAACCTCATCCACAAAGGCATTAAACGACTTGTCCCGTTTCTCAATTTCAGGATGCCCGAGATTGATAAGATAAGAGTCATGCGGCAACACATGTTTAGGTAAGATACCGCTCTTTTCAAGGTTGAGTTTAAACGTGTCGATCGTCTCACTGTCCAGAGGTTTCGCTGCCCATTGACGTTGGTTTTTTGTAAAAAGGGCAAAGGCTTTTGCGCCGATCTTCATGGCATTTAGAGGGGCATTAAAGACTCCCCCAGCTGCTGATGTGTGGGCTCCGACAAATTTACGACTCGGCATTTCACGACTCATCATTTAGTGATTCACTGTATTGCGCTGTTGGCGCTTAAGTGCTCCCCTGTCTTCTATGTTACTATTTATATTACTCACGGCTATTCCTTCTCTTTTTTAATTTTTATCAATACACTGTTTTTTTGATCTTTAAAGTAGATCGTTCCTGGTCTGATCCTATAACGGATATCGACCGCATCATTAACAATATTCTGTTCAAATCCATCATCATATCTGACAAGGTTTTGCCCGTCATAGATAGGTTGGGAACGTAAAATATTTTCAAGCAGGGTATCCGGGTAATGTATGCTTAGATAGTCTGCATTGAAAGCACTCTTACGCATACACCCCTCACCTTCAACACAGATAAGATTCTCTACTTCTATCTTTGCTACAGCCTGCCCCGCAGAAAAGAGTTCAAGTGCAACAAGGTTTTCATTACTTCTTATATACCCGCTATCTGCAAACTTAAGCTTAGGTGATTTTAGAATAATTGTCGCCGGACTGGTCTGTACATAAGGTCTTGCCCCGCACCCGCCCATCAAGAGCAGCGCAGCAAGGCTAACCCATAGGGTATAAAATTTTCTCATGTACTGCGTCACATGCTTTCAAGATCTCATCACTGAGTGTCAGATCCATCGCTGCCAACGACGCATCCAGTTGGTCTGTCGACGTTGCCCCGATAATGGTTGAAGCCACAAAATCAAACTGCTTGCTCCAAGCCGTTGCCAAAGTGACCGGGTCCAGTCCAGCCTCATGCGCTATCCGAATATACTCCTGCGTAGAAGCCATGGTTCTGTCATTCATAAAGCGTTCTGCCATAAGTCGTTGACGGGGGTTTGGTGATTTCAGGTAATCGCTAAAGCGGCCTTTTGCCTCAGGGTTTTGGTTATATTTACCGCTCAGCACACCACCGGCCAGAGGGGAGTAAGGGAGCAGTGATATTTTTTCATGCGTTGCGAGCGTTGAGAGTTCATCCAAAAAACGACGGTTAAGAAGGGAAAAGTTGTTTTGAACAGACTCAAACCGTGCCAATTTTTCATACTTAGAGACACTTAGGGCTTTCATCGTTCCATAGGCTGTGTCATTAGATGTACCGATATAACGCACCTTTCCACTCTCTACCAATCTGTCAAAGGCTTCCATAGACTCTTCGATCGGCACGACCGTGTCTGGCCAGTGCATCTGATAAAGATCAATATAATCTGTCTTAAGTCGTTTTAAAGAGCCCTCCACAGCACGCTCGATATGAAAACGGTCAATCGCAGTCAGACCATGACGGATCGGCGGGACAAACCAACCCGATGCCGCCCCGGCTACTTTACTTGCCAAAATGATACTCTCACGCGGTTTTGTCTGTAGCCATCTGCCCACGATCTCTTCGGTAATACCGGCTAAATCACTCTGAGGCGGTACCGGATAAAGTTCTGCGGTGTCATAAAAGTTGACCCCGGCATCATACGCTTTGTCCATAATAGCAAACGCTGTTTTTTCATCCGGGACCTGTGTTCCAAACGTCATCGTTCCCATACAAATAGGACTTACTCTCAAGCCTGATCGACCGATATATCGATACTCCATACTTCACCACCTCTATTACCGCATTAATTAATGGCTAATTGTAGCAAGTTGCAAAAACGAAACGCTTAGGAACTTCATTTAGCTCTAATTTATTAGTAGTTATACTAATTAATTAAATCTACCGCCTGATAGGTATCATGTCATTCACCGATAAAAAATTTCATATTCTTAGTGTTGATGATACCGAGATCAATCGGTTGGTCATAGAAAAAATGTTGACCGGTTCAGGGTACATGGTGACCTCAGCTGTCAGCGGCGTAGAAGCTATTGCACTTTTGAACGGTAACTGCAAGCCCGACCTTATCTTACTGGACATAATGATGCCGGAAGTCAATGGTTTTGAGACCTGTCAATTGATCAAAAACTCGAACAGAAGCATGTCAAAGATCCCCGTTATCTTTCTAAGCGCTATGTCAGACCTTAAAGGGATCACCGACGGTTTCAATGCGGGCGGTGTCGACTACATCACCAAACCGTTTCAAAAAGTGGAACTCCTTGCCCGTATTAACACACATCTAAAACTCAAACACTATCAAGACCAGGAGATCGAACAGACGCAGCGCGAACTGATCTATACAATTGCCCGTATTACCGACGCCCACAGTGCTGAAGCAGGCAACCACATTAAACGTGTCTCAGAATACGCCAAACTGCTTGCTCTCTTAGTCGGTTATGACAAAGAGAAAGCGGAGATCTTTAAACTTGCCGCTGCCATGCACGATGTCGGCAAGATCGGTATTCCGCATAGCATCTTAAACAAACCCGGGCAACTCAGCCCCGACGAACTCATTGTTATGCGTAAGCATCCCAATATAGGCCACAATATTCTTTCTCAATCCAGCGGTTCTCTTTTGAGAGCCGCAGCCATCGTCGCACATCAGCATCATGAAAGATACGATGGCTCAGGGTATCCCCGTGGACTTAAAGGCAAGGAGATCCACATCCTTGGACGCATCGCGGCCTTGGCAGATGTCTTCGACGCACTTGACACGAAGCGTCCTTATAAACAACGATGGACTCTCCACGAAACGATCGTATTTATTCAAAACGAAAGCGGTAAACATTTCGACCCGCATCTTGTCAATCTACTCATTCAAAACTTTGGGTATTTTCGGAAGATTCGGGATAAGTTTCCGGATTAGCAATGCTAGCTTGAAAAAGATTTTCTACTTTTAATATCAGAGTCCTATTCTTTCTTGACGTTAAGTGTTCTCTAGTTTATCAACCTTTTCAATCATTTCATATCATTAGTACGTCACTTTTTCACGACTCGTAGCCAAGCTACTCCCATGCATTTCATCTTTTGCACCCCAGGCATCCTCTCTTGCTACGCAATTCACCTAGTCTCGTTCAAAACAAGGGTACCGCTTTTGCATAGCAAAATGTTCTCTGAAAAGAAGAAGTAACCAAAAAAGAAAAGAGCGATACCCTCCGGCACTACTCACTTATCTTACATACAAATATTTCGGCTTCCGAGCTAATTGGCGGTTAGACGCCAATATTTGTTTGCACTCCAATTAATGAGCTTTTTCGACACAATAAACTACTTGCCTTCAAAAATTCAAACAGGGATTAAAGCGCAAGCTTTAACTTTAATAGATGCGTTACCGCTTGAGTTATTCGTGGCATCTGCAAGGCAGACTGAAAGGAGAGATGAACGTTAATAAAACGGCACTGTTTGAGCCGTAGGTGAGTTTGTCGTTTTTAGTGAGAGAACGACTGTAAGGATGGTAGTCGACAGCTGTCGACCCTGAAGCCGTCACGAGAGTTTTTTTTGTTTCTTTTTTTTACGGCGCAAAAAAAGAAAGGGGAGTCTATAAAGTATAAATTTCGACACTATAGATCA
>JAQIBF010000183.1 GCA_027859195.1 Helicobacteraceae bacterium | reverse complement strand
GTCTAACAAGATCTTCAATTGAAGAACCGACTGGTCTAGACAGTTCTCAATAAGATGGCGATTTTTATCTTCCAGGTCGGTAGTAAGCGTCTTCGAGCTCTGTTCAAAAAGGGTGTTGACTTCAGCAAAAAGCTTAGGCAGACCGCGTACAAACTCATCAAAGTTATGGATGGATTTTCGCATTTCACTGTTAGAGTTTGCGATACTTCCTGCCGATTTTCCCATGCTGTCATTAAACTCGGCGATCCATTTTTAACTGTCATTGATAGATGTTTGAAAGGCTTTAACCGATGCTTGCGTCTGTGATTCATACCGCTGATGATAATCAGTTATATTTTTATAGATCTCGTCTACACGCGCTTCTTGTTTGGTGTGTATCGTCTCCATATCATCATAGATCTTGGTAAAGATATTGGTGATAGAGTGCTGATCAAGACTTTCGGCAAGACGCTCATTGTACTTCTCTACCGATTTCAATGTCTGCTCGATAAAAAGGTTGACCTTATCGTCGATCACATTTGAAAATGTCTTCGTCTGATCAATACTATGGCCGATATGCTCATTTAACATCTGAAGCTTTTCCATGATCATAAGGTTAAAGCTCTCGATGTTCGAGCCGATATTCGGACTGAAACTCAGTAGATATATCCGTAAGGAGAGACCCACGATCGTTGTTGAGATAGAGATACCGAACTGCCCGATAAGACGTGTCAACAGACCCCCTTCCATACTTCCGTTGGAGAGTATATAAAGCGAACTTGCCAGAGAGATCAAGGTAAATAAGAAACCAAGGTAGTAGTTACTGTCGGCGAACTGCTCGTTCGTCAGCAGTTCCCGTTCAACCACTTTATGTCCAATCAGAAAATAGACGATCATAACAGAGATAGTCAAAACAATCGAGAGATAGGTTTTGTCAGTAAACCCACCCAATAAAATAAAAAAAACACCACTGACCAGGGCAACAAGAAAAAGATATTTGATCTGTACCTTTTCTAAAAACCCATTTTTAAATTTCTTATTATTCATAATCATCCGTCTGTCAACTTAATATTTTCTACATTTGCACTCATGCTGGTAAGGACTTCCACCCAAAAATCTATATACTCTCTTGATTGCAGCGACTCAAACTGATCGCGCCTTACAACAACAATATCGATATCGACACCATCCAGGTCTGTACGTGTTTTAATGTAACCGGGTGAGTCTATAAAATGTGCCAATGAAGAGGCGCTAGTTTTAAAAAATGACAGCTCATCAGAATTTTGGATCATATCAGAGATAAGCGTGATCTTATATTTGTGTTGACCCTCTCTAACGTAGGGAAATGCCAAATTATTAACAGCCTGTATGGTCTCTAATATAGGAGAAGTACTGCTTGTGTAATCTCCTGAAAGAGCTTTGATCTTTGCCATAAGTGGTGAATAGAAACGTTCATTCCACCGTTTTTTAAAGAGTTTCGGATTAGAATAGATCTCACTTTTACCGGCCCCGTCACCCGGATTACAAAGCAACAGTTCCGCTTTTGTCTCACTTGGCATCGTATTGTTAATAAAATAGAGTTGCAACTGTTCGGTTACCGCTAAATTGCTGACGATGTTGTTGATGATATGTTTTATCTGCTGCACTTGTATGGCGTTATAGTTGTCCGTCATGTCCAGGATAACAATATGGCGATCGAACGCACCGTCGCTGCGGCACATACTCTCTTTATCAATCTCGGCACCACGGTGCATTACGATAAAAACAGCAATGGCCACTATAACAGCGACAACTATGCTTATCAACAGATAACCGATTTTGTCGCTTTTGGCTTTTAAAGATCGTCTTTTTTTAGCCATTTTTCACTTCCGTATCAGACTCGTTGTCGAGGGCCGTGATGACACTTTTAAGTGTCGTATTGATCTTCAATTTCTGTTCACCGATAATATGCGGCAGTTCTAAGACGGCCTCCTGATAGTTGACAAGATCTTCTTTGAACTTGGCATCAACGATCACGATCTCATGCTCTTCATCGAGTTCGGCACGCTCTCTAAAGTAGGCTGGTGCTTCATCTGTTCTATTGTCGTTGTTGACCTCACGATAAAGTCCAAGCATCGCATTGTAGGTGTTATTGAGATAGTGGTAGTACTCTTTAAAATGGTCCTGGAGTTTTTGTCTGAAAATAGGGACTTCCATCAGCTCCTGCATAATGACCTTAGCGGTCATCTGGCGTGTTTCCAGTTTGTTCAAGATAGAAGAGGAGCTGCGTTCGATCTCATGGAGAAGTTCCTCCTTAAGCTCAGAGAAGTCCATCTGTGCTTCTTGATATTTTCGGTCAAGATCGCCGTAATACGGGTATTCATCATCCATCTTATAAAAATCGGTAAATGCAATTAAAAAGGAGAGGAGCCCGACAATGACCAAGATGATAGAGTCAAACTCATTCAAACCAAAGGGATTTTGTGCAAATGAGATAATGGAATTGACATAAGCATTGTCAGGATCAATACCTAACGCTACCCGAAGATGTCCGACAAGCAAGTTAAAAAAGAAGATAGCGATAAAGGCAAGGATAAGTGTTGCTAGGACACCATATTTCAGCACAGTTGATTTACGAACAAGATTGAGCTTTTTAACCAAATACCCACCGAGAAAAAAAGAAAAAGTAATGTTTATCAAAGAGATAATAAGTGCTTGTGCCGCCCCGCCAATAAGACCAAGCTCATTGCCTTTGGCAAAAAAGTAAGCATTCAGCGATGTCTCACTCAGCAGGATCAACATTATGATACCGATATATAACACCTTGGAATGCGGATATGAAGCTTCTCTTGTAATGTTATTTTTCTGTTTAAACTTTTCCAAGTCACTTTTTCGAACACTATACTCCCGTTTTACCTCTTTTATGCGCTGCTTGGCACTTTCTTGAAAGGTAGTAATATTTTGTATAAACTCTTCACTGGCATATTTGGCTTCTGCGAGAATGGTGGTGATATCACTGACCCGCATTGCCATATGATCATAAGAGGCAACTTTTCTATAGATCTCCTGTTTGACTATGGAGAGCTTGTCCGAAAAGAAAGTTGTAATTTTTTGTTCATTTGCATCAAAATATTGGCTATCAGATAGTGGTTTGTTTTCTCTGGCCTGCAGCTTTGCCAAAGCAACAATATTTAGTTCGTCTTTTAACTCGTCAAAATCATACTGTTCAAAAAGTGTATCATCATGCTTGAATTGTCGCTTCTTTTTCGCCACATTTTGCCTTGTTCGTAGAATTAAACAGTGTCTCTTCTAAATTTATTTTATATAGAACTACATTCTACACTGTTTATATTTATGTTTATGTAAAGGGGGCAATGTGACTGTGCAGATAGTACGATTTGGGTAGGTACACTGTTATTTTTTTTCGACGATTACCTGCTCTTGCAGTTCGTTCAAATAAAACTTTACATTTTGTAAGTGGACATACAGTTTTTGGAGACTGTCGTGATGTTGGACTGCTGCATAGAAACTAATGAGCGCAGATGACACTCCGCCAGAGCCAAGCGTTGAAGAAGAGCCCGTAATCGTATGAACAATCTCTTCAAGAGCATTATAATCGTTGCCTAAAATTGCCGCTTCAATACGTGGTATCTCAGCATTAATGGCTTTGATAAGATCAAAAACAAAAGCGTCCGCTTCTTCTTGTGTAAGCCCCATCTCATCAACTGCTCTTGCATTACTGTAAAGAGGGTACTGCTTCGTCGGAATATCCAGATCGATAAATTCGAATTTCTCATCAATAGTAGACACTTTTTTTATTACTTTTTTTGCATATTCATCTAACATATTTTTCAGGGACTCAGCTTGTGACGCTGCTGATCTTAATTTAGAACTACGTAATGAAATTATAATTGAGTAAACAATCAGACCTAACAACATGGCAATAGCTATTATTAACAGAGTGACTTCAGTACTCTTCATTTTACAACTTTCAGACTTGAAAAATCTAATTTTTTTTTAGTAGCCCCTTAAGTTACTATAAGAAAACTAAATAGAAATTGAATTACAAAATCTTTTAGTTAAACATTTTGTTGATGTTTAGATATTGTAATGATATGGCTGAAAAGCTTGATCGAGTTCCGAGAGTTTCAACATAAAGAGCCCTTTTACTTTTTCATGTATGTCTGCCCAAAAATACTCTAAAATAACACTGGCTCCAACATTTCCTTCTATCTTACAAAGTGAACCTTCGAGGATTTCTATGATCTCAAGTACCGTGATCTCATGTGCAGGACGTGCCAATTCATAACCGCCGTTGGCACCACGAATACTCGTCACGAGACCGCCTTTGCGAAGCGCTGAGAGAATTTGTTCCAAATAAGAGTGAGAAACCTGTGTCATCGCAGCGATCTCTTTTATCTGCATTGCACGGTTACGCGCCGCATGCGAAAGTACATGCATCGCTGCCAGACCATAGATGCCCCGGGTAGAGATACCGGCCACTACTGACGCTCCGGTACAAGTTTGCGGTAGATGAAATAGATCTTACAGCCGATGCAGTAGCCAAACAGCAGTTCAAGAGAAAGACAAAAGAGAAACACGGCAGCTGCGGAATACATCAATATTGTTAAGCCTGCCAAATTTGTTGCAAGTAATGCCAAAACAAAAAACAGACCAAAGTGTGCCGCTAAACGTTTTGCACCTGCATCCACCATTTCAGCTTTGAACCCAAAGATCCTTTGTAATGCAATTGAGATTTGGTAAATGGGACTAAACCTTTTATTACCATAAAGTCGAATCATAAAATCCAGACCTAAAAAAAGTAATATAAATGGATTCGTGGTAAATACAGACAGCAGCAGTAATAAAAATACAGAGAGAGCATTTAGACGTGCGATGGTTCCATCAATTTGACGAAAGGCCAATGGACAGGATTGTGCCATAGTTTTTCCTTTGTTGGATAATATTATCTAATAGTTATAGAGGAATAATATAGCGACTTTTTTTTAATGTCAACTATCCTTACCACTTTAGTAAGGTTTATTTAGAGCTCTCAATTGTATAGAGTCTTTTAGTTCAAAGGGTTCAGAACCTCATTGACCTCAAGATGGGTCAAGATAGTAATCTCAATACTTCGTACGATAGCACTAACATAGAGATCTGCCAATGAGCTAGAGATAAACTAGGAGTAGATAGAGAGAAAGGTGCAGATTGCATTTAACGCTGATCGACAATGCAGGAGAGCTGACAGCTCACTGCAGCGTCGTAGTCTGCGACAGAAGCTCTCTAGAGAGCTTTACACTGCGCCGAAGCTACATCTTTTTAGGGATAGGATGGTTCGCTACTACAAAGTCAATGTCTTTGTCGCCGCGACCGCTAAGGTTGATCAAAATCGAATCTTTAGGGTTCGCTTTTGCCAATTTCATCGCATAAGCAACCGCATGGGCAGACTCCAGTGCAGGGATAATCCCCTCTAGCTGTGAAAGTTTATAAAAGGCATCCACTGCATCAGCATCATTACAGGTACCGGCGATTGTACGTCCGATATCATGCAAGTGGGCATGTTCAGGACCGACGGACGGGTAGTTGATACCCGAACCGATAGAGTAGACCGGTGCAGGTTCCCCATTCTCATCTTTGAGCATGAGAGAGTTGAAGCCGTGCATAATACCCTCTTCTCCATACGTAAGCGATGCAGCATGCTGTCCCAATTTTGTACCGATACCCAAAGGCTCAACACCATGAAGTTGTACAGGATCGTCTATAAATCCGGCAAAAAGTCCCATCGCATTTGAACCGCCGCCGACACAGGCAACGGCATGATCAGGAAGCTGACCCGTCATCTCAAAAAACTGCTCACGCGCTTCTATGCCGACGACACTTTGAAAGTCACGAACCATTTTTGGAAAAGGGTGTGGACCGACAACGGAACCGATGGCATAAAGCGAGTTTTCTGCATCTCCGACATAGGCTTCAAAAGCAGAATCAACCGCCTCTTTCAGTGTTTTGAGACCATGCGTGGCCGGAATGACTCTCGCCCCCAGGATCTTCATACGTACGACATTCGGGTGTTCTTTGGCAATGTCCACTTCGCCCATATAGATGTCACACTCCAGACCGAAATAGGCAGCTGCCGTTGCCAGTGCAACACCGTGCTGCCCTGCACCTGTCTCAGCGATCAGTTTCTTTTTACCAAGATGTTTGGCAATCAGCGCCTCAGCCATGCAGTGGTTAAGTTTGTGTGCACCGGTGTGGTTCAGGTCTTCACGTTTCAGATAGATCTGCCCGCCGCCGCAGAACGCACTGAGGTTCTTCGCATAATAGACAGGCGTTGGCCGCCCTTGGTAATGTTTACGGATCTTTTTGAGTTCATGACGAAATTCATGGGACTTTGAAAGTTGATCGTAAGCAGCATTGATCTCTTTAAAAGGCTGTTCAAGCTGCGGCGGTATAAATGCACCGCCGTATTTTCCAAAAAAACCGTTTTCATCCGGTGTCGATGCGAGATAAGATTTATCCATGGGTGTCCTTAATTTGAGTCTTCTCGATTATTCTAGCTAAACTCAAATAAAATTGACGCGCTTCTTGCCCTATGGTTCTCAGCTCTGTTTCTGCCGAAACACTTCCTCTTGCAGTGCACTGAACATAGCCTTATAGGTATATCGACTGAAGAGATACTGCTTGGCATTAAAAAGTGTCTCAAACATCACCTTCCATAACCTGGAAAAATTTTCATCATTGCGTCTGTCACACAACTGCACCTGTATCTGACTTTCCAGTTCCGAGAGTGCTTTTGCATGATAGACATATGTTTTCAATACCGAATGGTCCATACCTATCTCTGCGAAGTCTTCCACCAACCTCACTATAGACGCTTCTCTGTCCGTATAGTCATCTTCTCCGATCGGTACGAGGAGACCTTCTTTCAACAGCTTTTCCACCATACCGGCGTCAAAGCCGTAATGTTCAATGAACGCCTGCTTGGTGTAATGTTTTTCCCCGACAGGAATACCGCTCAGTGTCTGCATCAACGGTGCCAGCATCGTAAAAGAGCTTGCAAAGGAGTGGTTTTTGTGCTGCAGCATGCTCTTGATCTGCTCAATAGAGCTGCCCATCTCCTGCTGCATGTATTTAATATACTTGATAAGTTCTATATGCTCATCATTATAACGGTGCACGTTTGACTTCAGTTTTTTCGCTTCGGGGAGCACGCCCTCTTTGATGTAATAGAGACTCGTGGATTTTGGGACATTGGTCTTTGTTACTAGTTCGGATATTTTATATTCCACGCCATCGCCTTTTTACGACCTAAAGATTAAGAATTATAACCTATAATTCAAAACGTCAAGTCCTACTTGACGTTTTTAGACCTAAATCATAAAGGAATCCAACTATGAAACATATACTCCTCTTTCTCATGGTACTCATTGTCACCATGCATGCACAAGAGTACAAAGCCGTCTTTGACTGCAGCTCTGACGATGCCCGTTATGTCAGCAGTCGTATGATGTTGGTTGAAAAGACAATCAATATGATCGAAAAACGCGGGGATACGGCCACTGTTGCCATTACCCTTCACGGGGGTTGCGTGCCGATGGCCTCCCGTGTTTTTGACGAGATCATCTATGATGAAGATATGCCCTACATACAAAATGCCCAAACTGTTATCACCCGCCTTGCCAAAAAAAAAGGCGTTGAGATCGTGGCATGTGCCATGTCTTTGGATGCGAATGCGCTCGAACAAAATGAGGTACTCCCCTTTATCCGCATCTCGGAGAACAGTTTCATCGATACCATCAGCTATCAAAACCGTGGCTATGGCCTCATGACATTCAAGTAAGGAAAAAAATGCAGATTAACTTTACAAAACTCTACCGTCTCTGGTATCTCTTGACCACAATCAGTGTCTTAGGGATTTTTTTCACGTACTTTATGGGATATAGTCCCATTGACAACGTATGGGACAGACCCTTTTACAATATCCACACCCTCTTTGTCGGCATGCTTTTTGCAGCGGTGACAGCGCGTATTTATATGGCTCTCAATAAGATCAATGCGGTACCGTTAATGCACCTTCTGCGTGCCCGAACTGTGTTAGAAGGTATCATTGCAATTGGCTACATCGCCATGTGTACAGCGTTGCTTATTACTTTAGGGAGTGATACCTATCTGCTGGTCGGAGTAAAAGAAGAAGCCGTTGTATGGGTGAGAGAGCTTAGAAATGCGACACAGCCTATCTTTGCCATGATGGTCGCAGCACATGTTCTCTATGTGCTCTATCTAAACACCATTAAAAGAAGAGGAACGCTGCGTAAGCTGTTACTGGCTTCTGATGGGTAATATTGCGTATCATTGATGTTTTCCCGGCTTTTCAATACGCCGGAGAAGAGCAGTGGATTATTTTTGACAGATATCGACACCGCAGAGGTTGTCGCTGCTTAACTGGCCAAACGCTTCGACGTAATCCATGCCCCATTTGTACATCTCTTCAAGAACAGGTTTAAGTTTCGCACCGATCGGTGTCAGCGAGTAGACCACTTTCGGCGGTACTTCAGGAAACACTTCTCTGTGGATAATGTTTTTCTCTTCTAACTCTCTTAATTTGACGATTAACGTCTTTTGCGTGATTTCGCTGATATCTTTGTGCAGATCTTTAAATCGTTTATTCTCTTCGAGCAGATACCAGATAATGGCCAGCTTCCATCGATCATTGAAGATATCAAGTGTTACCGAAACAGAGCACTTGTACTCTTTGCCGTTTATATGATGCATCACAATCCTTAATTACATAATTGTAACATAAAGATAATATATTCCTATTACTTACCTAAACTACCGTAAGGGATATTTAAGTTCATTATCCATATAATTTTTAAATTCATGATCCCAAGGAGACCTATGCACGATTTCACCTACTACAACCCGACCAAGATTGAGTTTGGCAAAGATAAAGAGAACAATATCGGGCGTTATATTAAAGAGGCCGGCATAGAAAATGTCCTGTTAGCATACGGTACCGGAAGTATTAAAAAGAGCGGTCTGTATGAACGAATTGTCGCTTCGCTTAAAGAGAATGGTATCGGCTACCAGGAGTTGGACGGCATTGTCAGTAACCCGCTTCTCAGCAGAGTCAATGACGGCATTACTATTGCCAAAGAGCATCAGCTGCAGGCCGTTCTCGCTGTCGGCGGCGGTTCTGTTGCAGACTCGGCCAAGGCCATTGCCGCCGGTGCCAAATATGACGGTGACGTCTGGGACTTTTTCATCCAAAAAGCGCAGATCACGGAAGCCCTGCCCGTCTTTACGGTGATGACACTCGCCGCCACGGCCAGTGAGATGAACGGCAACGCCGTAGTGATGAACGATGAGACAAAACAGAAATACTCTATCGGGACAGTCCTGGTCAATCCTGTCGTCTCTGTTATCAATCCGGAACTGATGGCTACCGTCACACCTGACTATTTAGCCTACTCTGCCGTAGATATCATTGCCCACAGTATTGAGGTCTATTTTACGGCATCAACGCATCCGCACTTTAACTCAAGAGTTGTCGAGTCCATTGTCAAAAGCGTCATCGAGACGACGGAGATACTTATTGAAGATCCGGACAACTATGACGCACGAGGCGAATTTGCCTGGGTAGCGACACAGGCATTGAACGGGCTAACCCCTGCAGGAACAGCTGGCGGAAACTTTCCAAACCACATGATCGAACATTCCCTCTCTGCGCTTTACAATGTAGCCCATGGTGCCGGACTCTCTATCGTGATCCCGGCCTGGATGAAATGGTATAAAGAACAGAACCCGGCACAGTTCGAACGCTTTGCAAAAGAGGTCTTTGGCCTTAACAGCGCCGATGCCGGTATAGATGCGCTTGAAGCATGGTTTTCCAAGATAGGGGCACCGGTGCGCTTAAGCGATGCCGATATTCCAAGATCAGGCATTCAAGCCTTGGCCGAAAATGCCAGCCAATCGGCAAAGTTGTGGGGTATGGGTGAACAGTATCCTATAGAGACGATCGCCGAAATCCTGGAAAAAGCGTGAAGGAGAGTCCTATGAACAATATACTCATTATCAACGGACATCAATATTATGAAGGCATAGCAGAAGGCAAGCTGACCGAAAAATTTATTGACGCAGCCAATGACTTTTTTACAACAAACGGTTTCACTGTTCAAAATACGGTCGTAGAGAGTGACTATAGTGTTGAACAAGAGGTCGAAAAGTTTAAATGGGCAGATTATATTCTCTTGCAGTACCCTGTCTACTGGATGGGTCTTCCCTGGATCACCAAAAAATACATTGATGAGATCTTTTCAGCAGGTGCAAACAACGGTATCTATGCCGATGACGGCAGAAGCAGAAAAGATCCCTCAAAACAGTACGGCTCAGGCGGATTAATGCAGGCAAAAAAATATATGCTGAGCATGACTTACAACTGTCCGGCGACAGAGTTTTCCAACAAAGAAGGTTTCTTTGACGGTCTCTCTCTGGATGAAGCCAACATCGCGACACACAAGACTTTCCAGTTCTGCGGGGCAGAGGCGCTGAAAACCTACGCAATCCATGACATATTCAAAAGCGACTTGAATGTAGACGCTGAACTTGAAAGATTTACGGCAACACTGCAACAAAATTTTATGAACACCAAATAAAAGGAGTGACAATGACAAATGATTTTACCCAAGCGATGGATTTCAGACACGCCTGCAAAGCCTTTGATACGACAAAAAAGATCACAGACGAAGAGATGCACTATATTTTAGAGGCGGGACGCAAGTCACCGTCGTCATTCGGTATGGAGGCGTGGAAGTTTTTGGTCATCACCAACGAAGCACTGAAAGCGAAATTGCGACCGGCATGCTGGGACCAGGAGCAGATCACCTCATCTTCACACCTCGTCGTCGTTCTGGCCGGTATTGAGAATGTCAAAGTCGACAGCGGTATTCCTAAAAAAAGATTTTCAAGACGCGATATGCCCCAAGAGAATCTTGATTTTTATCTTGGATTGTATGCCGGTCATCTCCAGGCGACTTTGAGTTCAGATGAAAGCATCTACGCCTGGACCGCCAAGCAGACTTATATCGCCGCAGGCAATATGATGACAGCAGCAGCATTCATCGGCATTGATTCTTGCCCGATAGAGGGTTTTGAAAAAGAGAAAGTCGAAGAGATCCTGGACCTCGATACAAGTAAATATCAAGTCGCTATGGTCCTGCCGTTTGGCTACAGACTTAATGAACAACCCGAGCAGTTGCGATTGTCTTTTGACGAGGTCATTGAGTTTATTAAATAGTAGCTGTAGTGTTGACTCTTTTGAGGGTCAGCGCTAAACGAAGAACAGAGCTCTTTCTTCTTTTTTACACGCCAACCAGACCCCTTGTTCACACTTTATCGTTATGATACAGCGTACTTTCAAAGATATTCACATTAAAACACAACAAGGAAAGAACTTGGGCGAGCACCATCACCACCATCATCACGACGTTAGCGGAACAAAACTTTTCATCACGATTATCCTTAATATCATCATTACCCTTGCACAGATCATCGGCGGCATCTACTCAGGTTCCCTGGCCCTCTTAAGTGATGCACTGCACAATTTCAGTGATGTTATGGCGCTTGTCATCAGCTATGTTACCAACCGCATGTCAAAACGCTCTCCTACCCAGGCGCAGACTTTTGGTTATAAACGTGCAGAGATCCTTGCCGCACTTTTTAATGCCTCTGTATTGATCGGTATAGGGTTTTTCTTGATGACAGAAGCGGTGCATAAGTTTCTAAACCCTGAACCTATAGGCTCTCTAATTGTCATTGCACTCGCTATCTTGAGTATTATCCTCAATGCGGCAAGTGTTCTCCTCATCAAAGATGATGCCCACCATAACATCAACATCCGTTCAGCCTATATTCACCTTCTTACCGACGTAATGACCTCTGTTGTTGTCTTGATCGGCGGGGTCGCAATGTACTACTTTGAGCTTTTCTGGATCGACCCGCTTATTTCGATCCTGATCGCGATCTACCTTATCTATGCCGCCTATGGGATCTTAAAAGAGTCCATCAGTATCTTAATGCAGTTCACCCCGCAGCATATCGATATTACGGCCATTGAAGAGTCAGTCTGCCAACACCCTGAACTGCATAACATCCACCATATTCACATCTGGCAGTTAAACGACCATGAGATCTTTTTAGAAGCCCACATCGATTTTAAAGAAGATCTTTCTCTTGAAAAGGTGACGCATATCTGTAACAACCTTGAAAAGATGATCAAAGGGAATTTTCATATTACGCATGTCACGCTTCAGAGTGAGTATCAAAAAGATGATAGTAAAGCGCTTGTTTTTGGGGTGTAAGATTGTCTTTTGTAGTCTATAACGCATAACTTTCGACACTTTTGGTTGGGTCTTCTATATTTAGCTTTATCCCCCTTTTACTTCTTTAATTACTTCATATCATTAGTACGTCACTTTTTCACGACTCGTAGCTAAGCTACTCCCATGCATTTCATCTTTTGCACCCCAGGGCATCCTCTCTTGCTACGCAATTCACCTAGTCTCGCTCAAAAGAAGAAGTA
>JAQIBF010000010.1 GCA_027859195.1 Helicobacteraceae bacterium | reverse complement strand
ATTGTAAGCCCGCTTATTGAATTTAGCGGTGGTTTTGTTTACAACTCAGGATACTAAGATTTAGTATTTTTTTCGGCGAGATATCTCTCCCGCCGTTTCCCCATTGCCTTTAACAGCTACTTTTTATTCGCTCTTTTTGTGTATAGTTACGTACTATAAACAAGGAACCTTCTGATGCGTCTACTATCACTTCTCTTTTTAGTATTAACCTCACTCTTTGCCAGCAACTACAATTTCGTTATTGCTGAACCTCTCTTGCAGGAACGGATGAAAAAGGAGTTCCCTATAGAGTACAAGACCATGCTGCTGACCTTTCATGTCTCCAACCCGAAGCTGCATCTTGACGGCACTAAACAGCGCCTGGACTTTACCGGCGATCTGAAAATACCGAACATCCAAGACAGCCAAGGGCGAGCGGTCAGTGCCGTTGTCAATGTTACGTCACGTATTGCCTATAGCAAAGGTGGGAATCTATATCTGCGTAAGATAAAGGTCGTCGACATCAACAGTAAGTTCATCGGTGCCGATATGAAGACCATGCTATACACCACCCTGGACCAGCTGCTCAACGAATATTTCAAAGCACGTCCGGTCTACTCTCTGAAAAATGAGAAGGGTCTGGTCGGCGAAGCGGTCAAGACGATAGAAAATGTTGTGATTGTAAAAGAGGGTGTGAAGATCATCTTCAACGTAGGTTAAAATAATAGCTATGAGTACAGCATGGATCTATTTACTACTGGCAGGACTTGTTGAGCGGGTCCCTGTTACTGCTAGCGCAACGTACTAGCGTATGCCATTTGGACAGGGATAGGGGCTGTTGGGACACTCTTATTGGGTATCTTTCTTTTTGGTGATGTTGCAAGTTTTCAGCGCTTCTTTTTTATAGGACTTATCGTAGTGGGGATCATTGGACTGAAAATGCAATCAAAATAATATCGCTCTATTATCTACTGTACAGTAGAGAGACCCTATCCCTTTGCAACAGTGAAAAAACTGCTGCCGCTACCCGAGAAGAACCACCCCTTTTCGTGTTGCTGCTCAAGCTTAGGGTAGAGAAGAAGGGCAGGTTCGAAAAGATCGTTTGCCTCTTCAGGGGTCATCTCTTCGAGTGCATCGAGTGAAGAGATGTGTGAGAGTCTGATCTGCTCGTCGATGCTTAGCTCTTTGTAGAACTGCTCGCGGAAAGCCTGATAGACTTTCGGGGTTGAGATCTCGATCTTCGGTGTAATTGTCTTTATGTTTAACGGCGGTTCGTCAAAGGCTTCGACGATCTCGCCGATGCCGGAGACGTTGGCACTCTGATAATCGTAGACAAAGAAGGGGACATCGGCACCGACTTTAGCCCCAATAACCGCTAGCTCGTCGCGGCTGAGTCCCAGGTGAAGCACCTCGTTGCACATCAATAGATAGGTGGCCGCATCGGAACTTCCGCCGCCAAGACCGGCGAAGGAGGGTATCTTCTTCGCCACCTTCACTGCATGGCTCTGCATTAGACGTTTCAGCCTCTCAGACTTAGTGGCTTCGAGTAGTGCTTTAAAGGCTTTATAGATAGTGTTCTGTGCTGTCTCACAGTTAAAGTCGCCATAGATGACAAAGTCATCGTTCTCTTTCGGGACGAAAGTGAGGGTGTCGTAGAGGTTATTGACCAAAACAAAACGCGAGAGGATCTCATGGTAGTCACCGCGTTTGCCGGTGACCTTTAAAAAGATATTGACTTTGGCATAGGCTTTATAACTCTTCATGCAGACTCACTCTGTTTAAAAGGTAGCGGACACCCTCGTCGTCGAATTCAAAGATAGAGATACTCTCGCCATTGTCGACCCAGTATGTACCGTTTTCAGTCACCTCAAAATCTTCTCTGAGAAGCTTCTGTCCCAAGAGTATAGAGCTTCTCTCTCGGGTGTAGACATTTTGTGGCATATTGAGACATTTTTTGATGTCAAGTGCTTTCTCCTGCTCAAAATGAAACTGCCCCTCATTGAGACGTTCCAATGCAGAGAGACACCCGCCTTCAACACCCAGCTTATCGGCTATCAGCCGTCCCAGAGAACGGATGTAGGTACCTTCTGAGACGGTGGCTTCAAAGGTGACAAAGGGGTGGCAGTAGTGTAAAAACTTCATCTCATAGATGGTAGAGTGTATGGTATTGAGCTTGACCTCTTTGCCTTCACGCGCAAGATCGTAGGCGCGTCTGCCATCGATCTTTTTAGCACTGAAGATAGGCGGATGGTACTCCAGCTCTCCCTCTAAAGAGTAGATTGCTTTTTTGACTCTATCTTCATCCAGTGCATCGAGTGTGTCGATCTGCTTGACTATCTCTATATCCAGAGAGTCGGAGTGTGCACCCAACCATAATGTCGCGCGGTAACGCTTTGGGGTTTTGTTTAAAAAACGAAAGAGCGAAGTGTATTTTCCAAAAGCCACGATAAGGACACCTTTGGCAAAAGGGTCCAATGTACCGGAAAAGCCTGCCTTTGCAGCATTGTATTTCCTTTTGAGTCGTGAGAGGTATTGATTCGAACCTATATTGGAAGGTTTATACGCCACAAAAAGGCGATCGATATTGTCTCGTTTCTGTTTTGCCATTTTCTCTTCTACTAGAGTCGTTCGACGAACGACGCAAGGATATCTCTGTGGCTGCCGCCGAAGTTGATGCTGAGTTTAAACTCTCGACCCGCTTTCGATACACCTAGTACACGTCCCGGTCCGAAGATCTTGTGACGGACGAGGTCTCCTTTTTTAAAGGCAGTGTTTTGTTCGACTTTGAGGGAACCCTCACACAGACCTGCTTCAGTAAGGAAGCGGCTTTTACCCAGGTCCGTTCTGCGACCTTTGTAAAAACGGCTGTTAACGTGAGAAAGCGTCAGGGTGTCTTTTGCACGGGTAAAGGCAACATATCCCAAACGACGCTCCTCTTCGGTGTCACTGCCGTCACCGATAAGCGGAAGGAACCCCTCTTCCATGCCGATAATAAAGAGATGTTCAAATTCCAACCCTTTAGAGGCGTGAATACTCATGATGTAGATACTCTCACCTTCGACTGCGTCTTGATCGCTTTGGAGTGTGAGTTCATTTAAAAATTCATCGAGGGTGGCTTCGGGTGTCTGCTTTATAAAATCTCTGAACAGACCGTAAAACTCATCCATATTGGCAATGCGCTCACTCTCATCAGGCAGATTTTTATAAATATCTTTGAGTTTGAAGCGCTCTTCCAAGACATCGATAAAATCATAGGTCGAGTGTTCTGCGACCATCATCACTTCATCGATATCCGTAACAAAGGCTTTCAGTGTCAGCGTGTTTTTCTTTTTGACCAACGCTTCAAGTTCTGCACTACTGCTCTCTTTTATAAAGTCATACATGGAGACGGCTTTGGATATCGCAGCCAACTCTAGTTTCTCAACACTGGCTTTACCCAGTCCGCGTTTTGGTTTGTTAATGATACGCTTCATTGAGAAGTTGTCGTGCGGATTCGTAATAAGGCGAATATACGAAATAAGATCTTTGACCTCCGCGCGGTCATAAAATCGCAGACCGCCAACAAGTTTATAGGCGACACCCGCACGGTTCAGCCCCTCTTCGAGTGAACGCGACAGAGCATTGACGCGGTAGAGAATAGCGATCTCTTTAGGTGCGGTCCCCTGGTTGATTAACGTATTGACTTTAGCCGCTATCTTTCGGGCCTCTTCACTTTCATCATGAGAACTGAGTGTTACGACCTCTTCGCCACCATCACGTGTAGCGATCAGCTTTTTACCGAGGCGTGAACGGTTATGCTGTATAAGTTCATTGGCAACGCTTAAGATCGCTGCGCGGGAGCGGTAGTTGTGTTCAAGCTTGACAACGGTCGTATTTTCAAAATCTTCATGAAACTCCAAAATATTACGGACATTTGCCCCGCGCCAGCCATAGATACTCTGGTCATCATCGCCAACTACACAGAGGTTGTTGTGGGTCATACAGAGTTTTTTCAACAGTCTGAATTGCAGTTCGTTTGTGTCTTGATATTCATCGATCATGATGTACTGGTACTGTTCACTGGTACGCTTGGCAAGTTCTTCGTTCTCATCGAGAAGTTTGTAGGTAAGGGCTAAAAGGTCATCAAAATCAACGAGGTTGTTTTCGAGCAGGTAGGCCTCATACTCTTCGTATATTTTAGCGATCTGTTTATAGTTTTTGAGTTCAGCCTGTGCATAGGCCTGCTCCGGTGTTATAAGTGAGTTTTTGTACCGTGATATTTCACTGGCGATCAGGGGCAGCGGAAGTTCGGCATTGATCTTTTTTAAAATACGTTTTTTGTCATCGGTATCAATCACAACAAAATTGTTTTGACGTTTTAATAGATGAATGTTGAATTTTAAAAAGAGCAGACCGAATTTATGAAAGGTACAAAGGAGTGGTGGATAGGAGGTCGGCTTGATCATGGCAAAAGCACGCTCTCGCATCTCTTTGGCTGCTTTATTGGTAAACGTAAGCGTAAGCGTGTTGTTAGGGGCGATGCCGACGACATCTAAAAGATAGGCTAATCGAGAAGTGATTGTCTTGGTCTTTCCGCTGCCGGCACCCGCTAGAATGAGAAGCGGACCATCGATCTGCTTAACGGCTGAACCCTGTGATTCATTTAAATTTGTAAATATTTTATCCATGAAATCTGCAATCTTTATATGTATATCATTTAATTATAGCAAAATTGATTTAAACAATGAAGATGTTTGGCACTTTGACCTAACAGTTAATACTGGTATATTTATAAAAGTT
>JAQIBF010000009.1 GCA_027859195.1 Helicobacteraceae bacterium | reverse complement strand
GGGTCCTCGCCTATTTTACCGATGACGTCAACAATCGTATTTGTTGCAATATGTACAAGAGCAAGTGCGTCATCACCATTATGATTTAATGCAGATGATGTCTGATTTGCAAATGCCAACAACTCAGCGGCCGAACTGCTGTTTGCGAGAACAAAAGTACTTCCCGCGTTTAGCGTATAGGCGTCAAGCAGGATGTCCGTTCCAGCTGTTCCTCCGTTGCTGTATCGTACGATCTTATACTCGCTAAGAGAGATGGCGGCATCGCTTGCGTTGTAAAGTTCTACCGCTTTGTTGTTTGAACTGCCCTCTATGTATTCTGAGAAGATAAAACCTGTAGTCGCACTGCTTGTTGTGTTCGTGTCTGTACTGTTTGTCTCTGTACCGCCGGTAACGACCTGTGTAGAGTTTGTGTCTATAATGTTCAAGTCACACCATACTAAACGGTGATCTGATGAGTTTTCGCCTCCGGCTGGATTTTTTTCTACCAAGTAATGTTTTTTGTCAGTGAGTTGCGGCCAGTAAACACCACACTGGTTGATGTCGAATCCGAATGTAGATGGAAGAACATAATCAGCATGCATACTCCAGTTTGCAGTGTCGTCATCATCACGACCGCTTACACCCTCGCTTGTGGCACCTTTGCTAAGAGGCGTAACCGTTGCATTTATAAATGGATTATCCAACAGTTGCATAATGGCATTTCTATAACTGTCGCCTTCATCTTTATCTGCATTATGATCCCCCAGGATAACAAAACGTTTATCGGCAGCCAAACCGCCGCTTATTTGTTTATCATCGTACATATAAGAGTCACCTTTGACATAATCAGCCCAAAGTCTGATCTCGTCATGATTTCTCAATCCGTTCCAGTCGATTATATTTACATTATCAGCACCATTGTTCAACCCATCTTTATCGCCATCGTCAAATGTTGGAGGCGTTGGATGGTCAGCGAGTACGTGAAAGACTTTGCCATTTACGTTTACGGGAATATCCCAGTGACTTTTTGATGATAATCTATATGTACTCATAACATCATCACTAAAATATGCTGTTCCGTCAGCTTTTGTAGGCACTAAATGACCTGGCATGTCTTTCCATAAAAATGTCTGGAATGTTCTCACATCTGTAGTGAGAATTGGATATTTTGATAAAATAACCATGCCGTATTGACCGGCAAAATCTCCAAATCCAAATGCATCATCTCCATTAAACTTGCCATCACCATTGTAATCTTTACCACTTTGAATACCTGTGTTTGACGCTGCTACAAAATAGTACGGATAATCAATAGCATCACCTAAACCCTGAGAAACATTTAGATATTTACTTTTTAGTAACTCAACATTTGAATCTCCGTTGTAATCAAACTCATTGATCAGGATAACATCAGGATTTACCTGTTGAATGATATTGGCAACATTTTCAACCTGTTTGTCATTCCCTGCATTTAAATCTTCATACAACTCTCCAAGTACTGTTCTGTTGAGATAAGCGTTGTACGTAGCAATTCTAAGATCACCGACTTTTGTCGGAACTTGTTCATCAAGAGGTGCATTTACTATGATATTGTCAGATGCAGCAGTTGCTGCATTCTGTCCATCAGTCACATTTAGCACAACCGTATAATTTCCATCAGTTGGGTATTTGTAACAGAAGGTACTGTCTGTCCTAGTCTCGCCATTACCCATATTCCAGGCTAGAGAATAGGGAGCTTCTCCCCCACTTACACTACTTTTAAATTCTATATATTCATCTGTTAAAACAGATTTTTTACTTATGCTAAAGGCAGTTTGAAAAGGAATATAAGCCGTTCCTGACCCACTGATAACAACATCATCCACTTCCCAGTTTGCGACTTCATTACTCCCTGTACCTGGTGCTTCATGATAAAAGGCTATGTAGGCATCTCCTGTGTAAGCTGAGAGATTGACGTCTCCGGAATCTGTCCATTTGTAATTTCCGTTGTCAGTCGTAGCTATCACAGCACTTAGAGCATTCCAAGTTGCAAGTTTTGGATCACCTGACCCAATATAGTCAGTCGAAATCTTCACTACAATGTCTGATCCATTGTAGCCCTTCGCACTTCTAAACGTAAGTACTTCATCTCCAGTAAGCGTAAGTTTTGGTGATATGAGCCAATCTTTACTCGGCTCATCTGCTCCGTAACCACTGATATATGCGTAGGTTGAACTACCATAAGAAGAGATAACCCAATCAGCACTGCTCGCCTCGCTGTAAACTGACCACGGCTGCATTAGACCACATTGAAAATCACTACCAAAAACGACGCCGTTTCCTTCTGTGTAACAACTACTGGCTGCAACGTTTACAATGTCGTTTGGTGCAGCTATGGAGTAATCAGGAGTCTCTAAAGATACAGAACAGAGCGTACCATCCCAAGTCATACCGGATGCTTCACAGGTTACTTGCGTAGTGGGAGGGGTTAACGCATACTGTAAGTCTGATGATGTTGAGAAAAGGCCGTATGTTGACTCTTTATCATCCGTAGGGTGTTGAGTAACCAAGCTTAAATATGAGTATCCATTTATATTTCTGTAAAATGCTGTTGATGTAGCTTCAGCCCCTACCGGCAGAGTTGCTATTCTCTTCAAGCTTTTAGTCTCTACGTCATATGCCCACATCATATTATTAGTATGAGAGCCACTGTCTTCAGCAATGATCAATGTATTGGTATTTGATAGATACGTTAAATTATCAGGATTTGATATTTTATTTATGTCGTCTCTATTTCCTTCAAACTCTGTTCCTGTATAATCTTTGTTTTCACCAAAGATAATTGCGTAAAAGTTTTTAGCTATATAGTGACTATTAAGGGTGTCATCATTACCTAGATCAACTGCATAGACTGCACCTGCTGTGTTTTTTGGTAGTCTTATGTCGTTATATCCACCAAAGTCTTTTGCATTGTTATCTTCCATTGCATCAGAGATACTCGTGATTGCCACATAAAGTCTATTATGAACCGGATCATAATCAATCCCTTCTTCCTTGTTAAGTTCAGTTGTTGCACCTTTTATCGCTGCATAACGTCTTGTTTCAAGTCTTGAAGCAATCTCAACTTTTCCTTCTCTGATTTTTAAACACTCTTGACCTGCAGATGTATTTACAGATGTAAAACCCTCTTCACAAGTTGATGCACATAAAGGTGCACTGACATCAAAAATATCTGAGAACTTAGGGGTGGAATCTACGATGGATTTCATCTCAGCATCTGAGCTATGACCTAAATCAATCCATGTTAAATCAAAAGAACCCCCTCTGAAATTTTCTGTTTGATTGAATTTAGCCGCATATAACGTTCCTGAACTTAAGTCCCCTTTATTGTCAGCGATAAACATAAAAAAGCCTGTATTTCCACCATCATCACTCATGTAAACAGTTTTCTCATCCGGCATTACATATGCCATCTCGTGAGACAGTCTACCCATACCGTAATGTTTGACATATGATGGCGCTTCACTCTCTATTTTTGTTTCAGTTATCCAGCCATAATAGTACGGAGAAATTGTGGAAAACTTATCACCCCAAAAATGTTGTAATTCTTTAAAATACTTATCTGATGTATTCCCTTTTAATTCAATATTACGTGCATTTGTTTCATACTCTTCCGAACCTAAGTGACTTTCCCATGGTGTAATACTTCCGGCACAATGTGTCCAACCACCATGTTCACCTTGAGGAATATACTGCAAAGTATCAGCTTTAGGTGTTATGACGCCACTGTCTGATTGTTCGACTTCCATCATGTACATAGCACCAATTGAACATTCGAATTGGTTTACCATAAATAGCTTTCCATCTTTTTGCAAAATAGAGCTAAAATCCAATCCTGATCCAGAACCATTGTTTGTGCCATTACAGAGATATAATGAACCATCATCAAATCTTATCTGATTGCCATCAACATCTTTAACTACGCCAAAAACTTCACCATTATCTTCATAACCTGTTTTTACGACTTCATTATATGAAAACGCAGACTCTTTTCCTGCTACCTTAATTGAAGCTACAGATGAAAGCATCTTTTTTTCATCTGCTGTTATCGGAACATCAATGGATGAGAAATCGACAACAAGAGCTTTAGTGCTGGCTTGACTGTTGTCAGGGTCTATTTGAGCTGTTGGAGTTGAATCACTTGTGCTTCCACAGCCAGTCATACCTAATATTACGGCTGTACTTACAGACAGTAATGTTGCATTTACTATACGTTTTTTCATTGTTTTCTCCTAAATATTTTAGGCAATCATAGTAAGTGGGGATTACGTAAGAGTTATGTTATAGCAACATTCTAATTACCATTTAAAATATTTTATAACATCTTGCCCCTGAGATGTAGGGAACGATCAGTCATGTATTACGGAAGAGTGAGGATAAAAATCAATATTGGTAATCTGACCCCTTTTGAATCAGTTTAAATAGCATTGACAATATTGAATATGAGTAGTATTCTACAAGATAACATTCAGCAAAAGGAAAAAAATATGAATGAGAAGAGAGATGTAATTATTCTAAATGTATTAATTTTATTAGCGGCAGAAGGAATGGCAAGTGTATTAACAGCACCTTTCATCTTCAATGCAAATGAAGCCATAGTTATACAATTTATTGCTTCCGTAATCATGATTCCTGTATTTATACTTTTAGAACTATACTTTAACAATTCACGCGAACAGTTTGAAAATATATTTTATTTAATTGTATTTAAGACATCAAAAAAAATCATGAGAAAAGTTATCTACACTACAATTAGATAACGTAATATCTACCGTCCCGTGATATGATTGAATAAAACTAACTAAACAACTCCAACAAACTTTCGGCATTCAATACCGCAACGCCCTCTTCTTCCTCACTGAACAGAGAATTAGAAAGCTTTTTCTTTTGTTCCTGTAACATAAGTATCTTCTCTTCGACGGAATCTTCGATGATGAGCTTGTAGACAAATACCGGTTTGTCTTGACCTATGCGGTAGGCGCGGTCGGTGGCCTGGTCTTCTGCGGCGGGGTTTTACCTTGTAGTACAGCGGTTGTACAAATTAAATGTTTGGGTACATAGAGTGGGAACTAAAAATCACCAATATGGTACAATAAATCCACTAATCCGAAAGGGAGCTTAACATGAACGAACGAGAACTTATTTTGCAAAAACTCGCCAAACTCAAACCCGAAATTGCCAAAAATTATCATGTTACATCGCTTTCACTTTTCGGTTCCATTGCCCGTGAAGAGCAGACGCTTACAAGCGATGTAGACCTACTGGTTGACTTTTCCGTGACCCCCGACCTACTGAGATTTATAGAGCTCGAAGAGAAGATCAAAGCCGTCTTGGGTAGAAATGTCGATCTTGTTCCCCGCAGAAAACTCAGGGCTGAACTCTCCGGACAGATAGAAGACGAGGCCATCGCCGTATGAAACGCAATTATGCCCTTTATATCGACGACATACTGCGCAGTATCGAAAGATCGAACGATTTGTCGAAGGGTATGATTTTATAGCTTTTAAAGAGGATGACAAAACAGTTAGTGCCTGTGTCCGTGAGATCGAGGTCATCGGAGAAGCGGCAAAACAGATTCCTTCTGAAATAACCGAGCAGTATCTAAACATTC
>JAQIBF010000059.1 GCA_027859195.1 Helicobacteraceae bacterium | reverse complement strand
TAAAAGAATTTACCAATTTCTTTTATTTTACTATTTCTTGTGCTTTTAGCATAGCTGTCATGGTCCAATCAATACCAAAAGATCCTCTATACATCTAGTTTGAAACGTCTACTTGCAGCAGATTGAGTGTTTGGTGCATTATTCGAGGCGATGCTCGGAGTAGAATTTGGCTTCTGCACAAGAGCATCTCTCTTTCTTCCCTCTGAGGGTGGCTAGTTTTTAGAGGTGCCCTGTATTCTCATCGGTGATTTGAAGTGTCCTATAGTACGGGGGTAAACCCTTATCTATCTTGATCAGTTATAAACAGCAAAATACTTTCTTCTCATGGGCCGTTAAGATTGAAGAGTAGAGATGAATACTCCTGATCAATTTTTACTGATTTTATCTTATTTCATTACCTTTACATTTCTGCCCATCAAAACAGCTCCGCATTTTCGTCTATCCATTTAAAATATTCTATAATATCCCTGACCTCTTTATCGCTCATATTTTGATTGGGCATTTTGAGATTGAAGTACTCGATAAGCTTCTTCATATAGGGTTCTCTAAATTTACTCTCTGGATTTTTGACATATGCAAAGACCCATTGTTCAGCATTCCTGTGCCGCTTAAGAACGCCGGTCAGATCCGGCCCGGAACTGATCTTGCCGATAACATGACATCCTGAGCATCCTCCCTCATGGAAAGCTTCCTCACCCTGTTTAGCCGCTTCCGATTTGGGCGTTGCCAAGCTGCTTACCAGAAGATCTTTGGCACGGATACCTGAATCGGCAGTTTTAACCATATATTGCCACACCATATTTTCAAAGAGGATCGCTTTTTCGAGATTTTCCTCGCTGTACGCTTTTGCTGCCTTTTCCCTCTCCGATTCAATCTTGCTGTACTGGTCTAAAGCATCATCGACCAGGTTTTTTACCGTAGGGTATCTCTTATAGTGTTTCTCTTCCAAGAACCTTAGCAGTGTTTGAATCATCTCATCTGTTGCCTGGTTATCGATCCTGATCTTCTCATATTCTGACTGAAGTTCTTTGTGGGACAATCCTTTGATCTTCAGTTGCTGGACCCATTCATATTTTTTATTCGGGTCTTTGACCAAAAAATACCCCATCATCTCTATATGCAGAGCAGAGCAAAATTCGGTGCAGTAGTAAGGGAAAACGCCCTCAATATCAGCGACAAAGTCGGTTTGGGTGGTCTCTCCCGGCTCTAACGAAGTATGTATGTCATAGTCGTCAATGGTGAATCCATGCGTCTCATCCGCAGCCCGCTCAAGGTTGGTTATATACAGGGTGACGTGGTCACCCTTGTTGACCGTGATGTGTTCAGGGTTGATATGGGACCGTACGACCGTGGCATAGATATAGACATGGTCTCCTTTTCGCTCAATCCGCTCCTCTCCTGCAAGGGTTTTTCCAATATGCGGTTGGCCTGTTCTGGAGTTGGTACCCATATTGAACCGGACTGCTGGGTGAATTTTGCTGGCTCTGATCGATGCAGCCTGATGCGGCTCCCCGAGCGGTATAGGCATATCCACAAGCATCTTCATCTTTTTTCCGCTGATGTCTATAAGTTGATTGCTTTGCGGGTGCAGTGGGCCTACGGGCAGAAACCTGTCAATAGAGAGTTTATTAAGTGCAATCAGGTATTTTCCCTGGGGGTCAGCTGATTTCCCCTCCATTGCCTCAATATGGCCAATATTGTAGTTGACATTGATCCTATCAAGTAGTTTCAGTCTTTTATAATCCCATTTCACAACCTGCGAATCGACATACAAAGCACTGTAAACAATTCCATCCTCTTTATCAAAACTGTTATGTAGATGTCCTAATCCAAGCTCTAGCTGTCCGTGTAATGCCTTTTTCATATCCAAAATTGGGATACCGTAGGGATCTTTTCCCGTGAACTCTCTGTTTGTAATCAGTTTCATAATTTTTTTAAAATCAAAAACAGAGGCATGCATGTCCAGTTTGCCAGAAGCTATAATATACTCTCCGCTTGGGCTTACATCAATGCCGTGGGGAGATTTGCTGACGGGAATCAAAAAAAGCGCATTGTTCTTTACCGCCACATCGATCGGGATAACTTTGTGTCCGTTGATCATTTTGATATTTTTCTTCTCTTTTGCAAGTTTTGCCAGTTCTTTCCAGTTGTAGACATGCATAAAATCTGTATCATAGCGGCTGCATCCAGCTTCAAAGGGAGGAAGCCCTTTTTCAATACCGCCGGTATAAAGTTCTGTATTGATAGAATTTGTGAATGCCCAGCCATCTGAAATGCCCTTGCCGACATCGGTCAGATCCTGCATATACGGAGGCAGCTCCAGGGTAAACGATTCTTGCACATCAATCTTCCCTTTTTTTCTGTCAAACTTCCAAAACGTCACCCCTCCCCTATAGACATCACTGTATGCTTCGATTGGAAAGTACTCATTTGTCAGGGGTGCTGCGTATTGGCACGACTCAAGAATATAGTCAGTATTTGGAGTGACGAATGCGCCTCCGTGACCTGACTTGAAAACAGGATTGACCACAATTTGGGAGGTTTCAAAATACTTCAAATCAATAACAGCGATTCTGGAGTTTGCTTTGTCGTTAATAAAAAGATACTCTCCATCGTATTTGCCGTCGGTTTCAGAAAGCGCAGGGTGATGGGTGTCTCCCCAATTGATCTCTCGACCTCTGATGTTTCCCTGCCTTAGAATCTTTTTTGAATCGGTATCAAACCCATATCCCTGCCAAGGCTCTGGAGTAAATACACCGATATATTTGAGAAGTCTCATGGAAGGGGCGCCATAGACCAGGACCTGTCCCGATTGGCCACCCGAGGCAAAAATATAATATTCATCATGTTTACCACTGGGATTGTAAACCTTCAGTGCGGCAAGTGCATCTTCCTCGCTAAGCCCGCGCTCTTTCATGATCTTTTGAAACTGAGGCTCGGCAAAAGCTGTTTGCGAAGCAATCAGCAGACTTAAGACCATATAGCAGATAGTGTTCAAGCCACTTTTCATCATTTTCTTCCTTCCAACTTAAATTCAGAGATCTCCTGGGCAAGCTTTTGCAAATCGTCATCAGACATATGCTCAATGACTGCTATATGCATAGTCTCTTCGTTTTTTTTGTAATCAAGCATCTTTTTAAGCACGTCGTCTTTGCTCAGTCCGGCAAGTCTTGACCCAATATTACCCTCACCGCTGGCTCCGTGACATGGGCTGCAACTGTTTTTATAGAGTGCACTGACTTTAAATTTTGTAACACGGCCTACCCTTTTTTCCAATGCTTTGAGTTTTAACTCTTGATCCTTTCTTTGCTCCGCCATCTCATTTCTGATAGCCTCTTTCTCCATTTTTGAGGGTTCCGGAACCTTGGCTTCCAATGGTACTTTCACCTTGAATTTTTCAATAATATCAGCAATTTTTCCCAATGTGTCCACTTCCCTATCTATCTTCACCAGGTAGACATATCCTCCCACTCCCATCAATAAAACAGCAACCATCAAAAGATGATTCATCAGCATAACTCTTTTTGTAGGTTGTTCCTTGGTTCCTCTTCTTTTCAGCCACCATGCAAAAAAAGAGAATAGGCTAATGGCCGCCAGCAACCAAAAACCGATTGCAGGATAAGCATGGGTAGTAAATTGCGCCACTTTGCCATCCCCTAAAATAACGGGCATAAACGGCTCTATCTTGATTGCTCCCATATGGAGATTATGTCCAAACCAATAAAGCCAATAGAAGTAAATTCCTATAAAAAGGAAGGGTAAGAGTATGGGTAAAACCATGAGGCGGTTAATCCATTTATTATCATAAAGAATGAAAGACACCAGTAGCAGAGCAAGCATAATCAGCGAATAAGGAGCAAGAGCCCGCTCGTAGGGGCCTCCCCTCTCCATAGGAGCCATTCCAACATAATGGTTGATGGTATTCATCTCATGTACTTCCCCGCTCAATCCATCAAAATGAATAAATACAGGTAGTCCGCGAGGAAACGCCTCTTTTGGATAATTGGGCGCTTCAAGAGAGAAGCTCCACACAGGAAAAGAGGCAGCGCCTATCTCTTCCGAGGTTTTAACCATTTTTTTCAGATTTAGTCTTGCCTCTTTCGGAGTACTGACACCAATATACCTCCCTTTTTGATAAAAATTCCAAAGCGGGTAGACATACGAAGGAATATGGTCAATTTCACCATCCTTTATCCGTTCCAAGGTCCCATGAAAACCGACAGATGGAACAATAAAACCATACAGCAAGATGGCAAGAGCAATCGCGGCGAAGACTTTTGAGGACACAACACTAATATTCATATTTGCTCCTTGACCTGACCAAAAACAGTTATATTTACAGATAACTTTTTAATTCTATAGCAGACTACATTTTTTCTGTCTTAAGATTATAAAAATGGCATCAAATGCATACAATTATATGATGTTATATATCCGCTTCTCTTACCTGCAATATAGTAAAGGCAATACTATGCCAGTTAACCGTTATACCCCCACAAACACCTGTTACACCTATGATGGAATTGATGTTGTATTACATTATTTTTTAAAGTTAAAATGCTAAAAGGAAATAGGCGTTTATGGTGGGAAACATTGGATAAGAGATTATGATAATGCGTTGTTTAAAAATGAGGTTTGAAGAGGAGAAACTGTTACGCCTTAACGGCGTAACAGTACCGAATTAAACTAATTCGATGAAAGCCATAGTCGTTGCGTCACCGCGACGAATACGAGTACGAGTGATACGTGTGTATCCACCTTTACGGTCTGCGTACTTAGGCGCAATTTCTGTAACAAGTTTATTTGTCATTTCTTTGCTTTGTAGAGCAGCGAATACTGTACGGTGAGCATTAGAGTCACCTTTAGCAGCTGCAGTGATTAGTTTCTCAACAAATGAACGTAGTTCTTTTGCTTTTGGAACAGTTGTTTCGATTTTTTCATTTTCGATTAACGCAATACTAAGGTTTTTAAGAAGAGCTGCACGATGTGAGCTAGTACGACTTAGTTTACGGTATCCATGACGGTGTCTCATGTTACTTCCTTATTCAGCTTCGATTTTTTTCTTAAGTGCGCTAACAAGGTCATCAGACAAATTTTCACCAACAGCAAAACCGGTTTCAAGCAGTTTTTCAAGGATCTCTTCGTAAGATTTTTTACCCAGGTTTTTAACGTTCTTAAGATCGTTTTGGCTCATCAATACGATTTCGCCAATATATTTAATGTTTGAACGATCAAGACAGTTGAATGAACGAGCACTCAAACCAAGATCATCAATACGAGCAGTCAATTTTTTCAGCTCTGGAGACTCTTCTACACGTTCGATAGTAGCTGGAGCCTTAATGCTGATCTCACTGCTAAACACGTTCAGTTGAGCATGCATAACTTCTAGTGCATTACGGAATGCAGCCAGAGGAGAGATTTGACCATCTGTAACAATGTTCAGTACAACTTTTTCAAAGTTAGGGTTGTCTTCAACAAGGACATTTTCGATAGCATAAGTTGCTTTACGAACCGGAGTAAAGAATGCATCTAGAGCGATGTACCCTTCTTCAAGTTCTTCACGAATGTCTTCGCTTGGTACATAACCGATACCTTGGAATATTTTGATTGTAAAGTTCAGCGTTGCATCATCGTTAAGAGTTGCAAGGAATGCGTCTGGTGTAACAATTTCTACTTCATCATTATTAAGGTCAGAACCTTTGATCTCACATGGACCAGCAAAACTGTATGTGATCTCAGCCTCTTTTGCATCGTCTTTAAGTTTAAAGCGAATGCCTTTAAGGTTGATAATAAAGTCTGAAATATCTTCAAGCATACCGCGCACAGAGTCAAACTCGTGCTTAGCGCCTTCAATTTTAATTGCTACCGGGGCGTACCCTACAGAGCTGCTAAGCAAAAAGCGACGTAATGGGTGGGCAAGTGATACTGCATAACCTGTTTCAAACGGGTATGCAATAACATTTGCTTCATTTTCGCTAATTTGCTCAACCACAAACTCTTGTGGAAGAAGCGGAGATGTTTTGATTTTTTTCATTCACAACGCCTTTTTATAAATTATTTCGAGTAAAGCTCAACGATTAAACGTTCTTCTACTGGGATAATGATCTCTTCACGTTCTGGAAGACGTGTGAAGATACCAAATACTTTCTCAGCATCGATATCAACCCATGTAGCAATACCAGTTTGGTTTGTTAGTTCGATAGCACGTTGTACTTGGTTGTTTTGCTTACTTTTTTCACGAATCTCTATTTTCTGACCTGGTTTTACACGGAAAGATGCAATATCCACACGTTTTCCGTCAACAAGTACGTGACCGTGGTTTACTAATTGACGAGCAAAACGACGAGTCGATGCAAATCCCATTCTGTAAACTACATTGTCAAGACGCTGCTCAAGAAGAACTACAAGGTTTGTACCTGTATTTCCTGTACGACGCTTAGCTTCACCAAATATTGCACGCATCTGCTTCTCAGAAACACCATACATGAATTTAGCTTTTTGCTTTTCATTAAGTTGTAGACCGTACTCAGAAACTTTCTTACGACGTTGGCCATGCTGACCTGGACCGTAAGGACGTTTTTCTAGAGCAGATTTACCTGCAAGACGACGCTCGCCTTTTAAGTTAAGGCTTACACCGAATCTTCTTTCGATTTTTTCTACTGGACCTCTATATCTTGCCATCAGTAATCTCCTTAAACTCTACGACGTTTAGGTGCGCGACAACCGTTGTGTGGTAATGCAGTAACATCTTTCATGAATGTTACACGAATACCTTCGATAGCGCCTACCGCTTTAGTCGCAGTTTCACGACCTGAACCTGGACCTTGAACTTTAATACCTAGTTCTTTGATGCCATGTACTTGAGCTTTCGCTACTGCATCTTCTACTGCTGCCTGCGCTGCAAACGGAGTAGATTTCTTAGAACCTTTGAAACCAAGACTACCAGCTGAGCTCCATGCGATCATGTTGCCCATCTCATCAGTAATAGTTACAAGTGTATTATTGAATGATGCAGCGATATGAACGATACCGCGTGCAATACTCTTTTTTACTACTTTTTTACGAGTTGCTTTTCTTTTTGCCATACTCTAATCCCTTACGCTGCGCCGACAGTTTTACGTTTACCCTTGCGAGTACGCGCATTTGTCTTTGTTTTTTGTCCACGACATGGAAGACCACGACGGTGACGTAGACCACGGTAAGAACCAAGATCCATCAATGCTTTAATGTCCATTGCAACTTTCTTACGAAGATCACCTTCAACCATATGGTTTTCACGGATCTCTGCAGTAATAGCAGCTACATCAGCTTCGTTAAGCTCATGAACACGTTTGTTATAGTCGATACCTGTAGCGTCAAGAATTTGACGTGAGGCATGAAGACCAACTCCGTAGATGTATGTTAGACCATACTCAACGCGTTTTTTCTTAGGTAAGTCCACACCAGCAATACGTGCCATGCTTATCCTTGTCTCTGTTTATGTTTTGCGGTCTTGCAGATTACTCTGACAATCCCTTTTCGTTTAACGATCTTGCAATCATCACACATCTTCTTTACTGAAGCGCGTACTTTCATTGTAAGCCCTTTTTTTTTGTTTACTTTACCGTTTTAGGCAGTAGCGGTTTCAACCCTGCCAATACTTGTGTCTGATATATAGTATATATAGGTACAAATACTCAACCAATTTGTTTAAAACGGTAAAGTGGATGCGTATATTACAAAAAAAGAGTTAAAAGCTTTATTAAAGATGTCACTTACTCGTAAGTTTAGCATTCTCTAAGCTTTAATGTCTCATTGTTTATCTCAATCATCTACATTAACGATCGACTTCAGTACATTTTCGTTCTTCCACCAGCGCGAACGAACTATTATTCTCGCTACACTACTACAATATTGAGTAACCAGGCAAAGACGAAGTCACATCATTATAAGTTACTTTTACATTCTCTAGGGTTTCCAATACCTTTTTTCGTGCGAGGGCACTCTGCATTGCGATTTCAGTATAAATAGGATCTGTATCTTTCTACTTTTTAAGTATACAAATCTCTACATCATCTCTGACCCCATTGTTTGTACTATCGAGACTAAGCAGTGTTGAATTATTTATCAACGGATCATATCAGTCGACAGGGTATGACCATTGACAACAATACTTTCCTGGTGAAGGTTTAATGTATCTGTTGACCTACTGTTATTTTGACTACACGCAGTAAGGGATGTTAAAAAGACAGTAAGCAGCACTCTCGTGAAGTAATCTTGTTTAGACATATTATATATTATATTTGGACAGCGTCTTATTGATGTTAATAATAGACAGTAATCTCCAGTAAACCATTCTGAGAACTCTTCACTAAAAGTCTCCTGCACCTCCCCTCCGTTAAATTATCCGCTATAATTGCTCTTATGATTAATGAAAAAATAGAACTAGGGAAGCTAAATACCCTAAGAATCGATAGATTTACAGAACCAGGAGCCTACCTAATGGCTCAAAATGAAGAGGACTTGCTTCTTCCCGGACAGTACATTACGGAGAGCATGTTGGTTGACCAGGAGATCCAGGTCTTTGTCTACACCGACAGCGAAGACCGTCTCGTAGCGACAACGGATACACCTAAAGCAATGGTTGACGAATTCGGCTTTTTTGAGGTTGTTGACGTTGCTGATTTTGGTGCCTTTGTAAACTGGGGACTGCCAAAAGATCTTTTTATCCCTAAAAACCGTCAGAAGACACCTTATAGAGTGGGGGACAGACGGATACTCAGAGTTGTAAAAGATGAGCAGAGCGAACGTCTTTTGGGTGTGGAGAAGATCAAACAGTTTCTTTCACATGAGGTTGAAGAGGGCTATTACAAAAATAGACCTGTGCAACTTTTAGTCATTGCAAAAACGCCGCTTGGGTTTAAAGTCATTGTAGACAACACCTATTCGGGTATGCTCTTTACCAATGAGATCTTTGAAAAGATCTCTGTTGGTGACAGTAAAAAAGGGTTTGTAAAACTCATTCGTAAAGATGGCAACATGGACATCTCGCTGCAACCTATAGGAACAGCAGCGAAGACTGATATAGCCACTGATACAATCATGCAGCTTTTAGAAGAAAACAGCGGCTCACTCCCCTATAACTATAAAAGTGACGCCGACCTGATCAACAGCGTTTTTGGGTTAAGTAAAAAGAACTACAAACGCGCCCTTACTACGCTCATTGATGCAGGAAAGATCTAAGTCACAGAGACTTGAATATACAAAAAAAAGGATATTTAGATGGCCAAGAAGAAAAAAAGTGTCGATTACAGTGCGCAGAAGATCATTTTCATTATGGACCAAAAAGAAGAGAAACTTATGCGCTTTATGCCTGAAGTCCAAGCGGTAGAATTGAAATGTATGGAGCCAGGTTCAAAAGGCACCCATGAAGTTGCCTTTGCCCATCTGCCAAAAGAGATCAAACAATTGATCAAACCTCTTAAAAGTAAATAAATTGATGTTAGAATACATCAAACAATCACAAAAGGAAAACAATGAACGAATTTAAAAATGTAACTATTGTCAAAAAAGCAAACATATATTTTGACGGCAAAGTCTCAAGCCGCACCGTTAAGTTTGACGACGGTAGCCATAAGACACTGGGTTTTATGATGCCGGGCGAATACACATTCGGGACTAATGAATATGAGGTAATGGAGATGATGGCCGGCGAGTTTGACCTGAAACTGCCTGGCGAAGAGAACTTCAGCGAGATGAAAGCACCCTGCACATTTGAAGTCCCTGCCAACAGTTCGTTTGATGTTGTCGTTAAGACACCGACTGATTACTGCTGTTCATACATCAAGGCCTAACCACCTTTTCGGGGTCCACCCCGATTATCACATTAATATCTTACGCTACGACTAATCCTTCAAAACTTTCTATACGTTTGCCATCTTCTGATATAACTTTATAAACTAATTACGAAAGAAGAAAACGCACATGAAAAAAATTTATCTCTCAACTCTCGCTATCGCTCTAGTCGGTATGACTATGGCCGGATGTAATGAAGACAAAGCGGCTAAAGCCAAAACAGATGAAGTCTCTGCTTTTACTACGCAAGAACAAAAAGTCGGTTATGCCATCGGTGCACAGATTGGCGCGCAGCTTGCGATGACGAAAGATGATATTGACAGCAAAGCCCTTATCTCAGGTCTTACCGATGCAATGGACGGCGCAGCACTTAAACTGACCGACCAGCAGATGCAAGAGGCTAAGATGGCTTTCCAAAAAAGCGTTCAAGAAAAAGCACAAAAAGAGATGATGAAATTAGCTGAAACAAACAAAGCTGAAGGTGCAAAGTTCCTGGCGGAGAATAAGACCAAAGAGGGTGTTGTGACTCTGCCTAGCGGTCTTCAGTATAAAATTGTTCAAGCAGGAACAGGTGCAACACCGACAGCTACCGACACAGTTGTGACACACTATACCGGTACACTGCTAAACGGTAAGGTCTTTGACAGTTCAGTACAGCGTGGCGAGCCTGCAACGTTCCCGGTCAACGGCGTTATTGCCGGCTGGACAGAAGCCCTTCAACATATGAAAGTCGGTGGAAAATGGCAGCTGTTTATCCCGGCAGAGCTTGCTTACGGTGAGCGTGGTGCTGGCAAGATGATCGCTCCAGATTCGACACTTATTTTTGATATTGAGCTTTTAGAGATCAAGAAGTAAGCATATGATCATGAGGTCTTATGCCTCGTGATTTTTAAATCCTCCATCTCTGTTTTCAAAATATGATCTTGTTCTTGTCTACAAATACCTCTTCGTTATAATTGTAAGCTGTACCACTTTTCTTTTGATAGTATATTCTCTCACTATTTAAACTGTGATAGACCGAACTTTTTTGCGTACATTTTTTGCGGAGAATCAGCGCCAACAGCGCAATGCAGAGAGGCACTTAAAGAGTTAAAACTATGCAGGGTGCCACTAAATGTCACATCGTGAAATACCGAATCGCCAAAAAGTATGAGAGAATGAGATAAAAGTTATTCTTTCAAGAAAATGTCAAATGCTAAAAACATATAAAAATGTCAAAATGATTCAGAAGCAAAATAACTTATAAAGCTGAACGCACCCCTATGGCGTACCACAAAATGACAATGTTCAAAACAAAGATCAGTAGTGAACTCCCGCGCATTACAACGTTTTGAAGTCTCGTTCGGCTCAACTTATGAACTTTAAAGGCTATATGCATATGAATGATGGTGAGCACTGAAATCGGTACAACAGCATAAAGTTTGTGTAGCATAGCCTGTCCCAATGCCGAATCAGGCGCGTAACGAATAACATCATAGATACCAAAGTGATAAAACATATACGTTCCGGTTGACAACAGCGAGATTAACCAGAAACTCTCAAAATATCCATAGATAGGTCCAAGATGCTCATAGACGTTTGTTTGCGCCTGCTTATCTCGTAACAAAACACCCAAAGCAAATAACAGTAATGACCCACCTATCCAAGCAGTGGCTGACAAGATATGGATAAATAATATTACATTCATAGTGACACTTTACGCCCTTTTCCCCAATAAAGATTTGACATATCACAAGATTTACAACCTTTGTAAGTCAATACACTTTAAAATAGAGCAACAACTTTTCACTAGGAGCGCAATATGCCTGAGAACAAAACAACAAAAGAACTATTTAAAGACTATGTGCCAGAGATCATGGAGTATGATCCGGATGTTGACGGAGGCAGTGAGCATCTTATCCGTGAAGATCACCTTGATGAAAAAGAGCGTCTAAAAAAGGCTATTACTAAACGTAAAGAACAGCACCGCGGCGACAGAAAAGTTAGACGCTAGATCAGAACCTTTAAAAGAGTGCATGGCCGCATCTACATAGCAGGCCTCTTTCTCAAGGGCACCTCTTTTTTTTCCCTCTGAGGTTGGCTAGGGTTTATAGAGGTGCCCTTAAGTATTTCCCGCTGTTCGTTCTATTTAGTCTGCCTTAACCCCAAACCCACTAGAATTCTATAATTAATTAATATCGAGTATAAAAATGATCAAACAAGCACATGACGCCTACAATTTAAAAGACTATAAAAAAGCATTTACACTGTATGAAACACTTGCCGATAATGGCGATGTAACGGCACAGACCTCTTTGGCCTTTATGTACCAGAATGCCTTTGGTGTCGAAAAAAATGATGAACGCGCTCTTCACTACTATCTGTTAGCGGCTGAACAGAAACAGCCTTATGCCCTCTTCAATCTTGCGCTTCTTTATAGCAATGGGATTGGGGGTGTTGAACATGACCAGTTTAAAGCATACGAACTCTATCTTGAAGCGGCAGAACGAGAAGTCCCGCCTGCCATGTATGAAGTGGCACTGATGATGGAGCGCGGACTGGGATGTATGCAAAACTATTCAGAATCGGCTTTTTGGTATGAAGAGGCAGCAAAGCGCGGACATGCTGAAGCCTTTAACAACTTGGGAGCACTTTACAAAGAGGGTCACGGTGTCAATAAGGACTATCAACGTGCGTTCATCTGTTTCTCCCGTGCAGCAGAAAAAGAGCTAGCGGAGGGGTATTACAACCTTGGACTTATGTACGACCAGGGGATGGGCGTCGAAGAAGACCATGACATAGCCCTTGACCTCTGCCGCAAAGCGGCATATGCCGGCCATGACAAAGCGAAACAGATCATTGCAGATCTTCAAGAAGATGGAAAGATCGTCTTTTAAACAGTGCAAGATGCTCTCCTCAGTTTCTGCGCGGACTTCGACCTGTAATCCAACTCCTATTTTGTTATAATATCTTTACAATCAATCAAAGGCTTTACGTGTTTACAGGACTAATAAGAGAGATGGCAACTGTCAAAAGTTTAGCCAATAACACACTAACGCTACAAGCTTCTTACAAACCAAAGGTAGGTGATTCTATTGCTATCAATGGCACTTGTCTAAGTGTAACCGCCTTGTCAGCTGATGGTTTTAGTGTTGAACTTTCGCCTGAGACACAGAGTCACATCGCACTTGAACAGTTAAAGGACAAGGTACATATGGAACCGGCCATGATGATGGGTGACCGTTTCGAGGGCCATATCGTTCAAGGGCATGTGGACACCATCGGGACCATCACACAGATCAAAAACAGCGGTAACTCTTATGATGTATTTGTCGAGGTAGACCCGAAACAGATCGCCTATATCGTGCCAAAAGGCTCAATCACTATCGATGGGGTCAGCCTGACCGTCAATGAAGTCTTTGAGAGCTCTTTTCGCCTCACCATCATACCTATAACGATGAAAGAGACGCTTTTTGGAAGTTATAAAAGAGGAAGTCGCGTCAATATTGAGACCGATATGTTTGCCCGCTATATTGAACATATCATAGCCCATAAAAAAGGTGCTCTGGATTGGAAGACCGTCGATCAGATAAGTGCTTTATATTAATACAGGCCAGACCAAAAGCTTCTAAACGATAAAGAGTTTAGACATTCTCTATGACTGCACCGTCTCTTCATCATGGAGAGGGCGGACATCTTTGTTGCACGCAATTTTATGCGGCATATCCACTACTTCATACCCGACCAATTTTCTCTTAGACGCCAATGTAGCGTCACGGTGCCCTTCCCCTCTGTTAATATAGATCTTGAATCCATTTTCATACAGGGCCAATCGTGTTTTCAGCGCCATTGAGTAGGTGGTAAGAATGCCTTCATCATTAATCAGACGTGCAATATCAGCAAAATACTCTTTTGTCCAGAGCATAGGATTTGTCGCAGGACTGAAAGCATCCTGATAGACAATGTCAAAACGTTCTGTACTACCGCGTAGATACTCTCGGGCATCACCGATATAGAGCTCAACATAAAGCTGGTCATCTTGATAGACCTTGTCTCGGCTAAGCGCTTCTATTATGGGTAGAAACGGGGCAAAAATATCGGGATATGTAAATGATTGTAATGCGGCGATCAGTTCACCGTCAAACTCAGGCGAAAAGATACGCACCTTTTTCTTGATACTGTTTTTTTGCATGTAGTAAAGAGTCGCCAAGGTATTAAAGCCCAGACCAAAACAGATATCGAGAATGGTGAGTTCAGCTCTCTCTTTATGATGTTCTAATGCTGGAATAACATGTTTATAAAGAGACTCATGCAGAGCACCGTCTCTTGTTGAATGGTAGTGTTCCTTAAATTCGTTCGAATAAGCCGTATAAGAGCCATCCTCACTCTGCACCATGAGATGTGTTGCATCATTAAACTTCTGCATCTTCAACCTATTCTTTTAATCAAATTCATTAATTTTCTTCTTTCTTTCTACCTGCATTTCCCTCATGATTGCCAATACTAAAACAGTGGCAAAAAGTGCAGAGGAGCCAACAGTCCCTACATCAAGTCCACCGTATTCATCTGTCTTTGTAAGCAAATCACCAAAAGTAGCCCCAAAAGGTCGCGTTAATACAAAAGCCAACCAAAATAGAAGCACCCCTGAGATCTTGGTATAAAAATGTAATAGAGTGATTACAATCAAACTCGATGAAATAATCACCGCGCTTGTAGCAAAACCCAGCTCTAATTCGTCTGCCAAAAAGTCACCTGCAGCTGTTCCCAAAGTATTGGCAATTAAAAATGCCACCCAATAATATATCTCACATGTTCTATTGTATATATATTCAACATTGATTGTCTTGTCATGCAGGTACCACAAAAAGAGAGCAGCACAGAGGAGGCCAATAAGCACGACAGAACCTAGTAAATATCCTAACCCCAGGGTACGGTCTATATAATCAGAAAGTGCCGTTCCGACGATAGCAGTGGCTGTGAATGTAAGCCAATACGTGATGGGCTCATACTTTTTCACAAACAGTTTTAAAGCTAAAAATGCAAGAAAAAGAGACATAAAGATAATTATCGTCGCACCATAACCTAAACCATAGGTCATAGAAAACATATCAGCTCCAGTTTCTCCTAAAGTAGTCGATGCTATCTTGATCACCCAATAGAGCAAAATAATATGAGGAACACGATTTTTTATAGCATTTTCTACCATTTTTTCTCATCTCATCTGTTTTTACAATCGTACAACATATTTGCAAACGTAGTGTGTTCTACATTAGAACAGGAGAGAAATGGTTTAGAGTCCGTTTCCCCACATATGCATCTTCTTTGCCATGACGATAGTGTAGCCTTCGAGAATATCAATATTGTTGGCCGAACGAAATTCATATTTTTCCAACAGCGCTTTTTGGGCTTCCACATCGACATCTTCATTTTTAGTGACGATGATGATATCGCCCGTATTGGCCAGTGTTGTATAAATAGACTTGAGAATGCGTTCTGCCTGAGAGTGTCTATGTAAGACATCCCGAATGATAACGACGTCATTGTCACGCGGAAGCGCACGAAAAGGAAGGTCAAAACTAGGTATTTCCTGAAGTTTCAAGACCTCATTGGGTTCGAACAGATTATGTTCACCCGGATACATAGCGACTGCCAAACGGTGCTTGTCAAAAGATTTCAAATGTTTGACTACAGCCTCCGTCAAACCGTCAGCATGTGACGTTACATCCAAGACCTTAAACCCGGGCTGAGGCTGAATAAGTTCTAAAAACTGTTGGTATTTATTCAGCATACTGATCCAACTGCTGCCTAATATGGCATGTCGTGCAGTTCTTTAAAGAGGTAGGCTTCAAAGATATCATCTATAGAACGCTGAGTGTGCGCAACAAGAACCATCACCTGCTCTTCGATAAACTCCATCACGGGTTCATAATCACCGACGACCACAACAGCCTCGATCCAATCGCTGATATCTTCTCTCTTATCAAAGTATTTGATTTCAACGACCTGTCCTTCTTCAACATTTAAAACAGCCCATTTTTTAGCCTCAAGAATGTGGACCAATCTCCCCTCTTGTGTGTCATCGCTGTCCATTGGCAACAGAATATTCATACTTATCCTTGGTTGACTTTTGAAAGGTCTAGCGCAAGCGCATCATTATCCATAATACCGATGCCGGCTTTTAACACATCATTGGCAATGCTCTTAGCATCTTGAAGAGAGTGCATCTTATAGGTACCACACTGGTAGAGGTTTAGCTCAGGAATGTCTTTTTGGCTTTTAACATTCAGAACATCTTTCATAGACTCTTCCCAGGCTTTAGCCACCGTCTCTTCATCCGGTTCACCAATAAGGCTCATGTAAAAACCTGTTTGACAACCCATCGGAGAGAGATCAATGATCTCTACCTTGTCAGAGTTTAGGTGGTCACGCATAAAACCGGCAAACAGGTGTTCAAGAGTATGTGCACCTTCTGTTGTCATTTTTGCTTTGTTCGGGACATAAAAACGAAGATCAAAGACCGTGATATCATCGCCTGATGGCGTCTTCATCCCTTTGGCTTTTCGAACGGCCGGCGCTGGCATAATAGTATGATCTACAGTAAAGCTGTCTAGTAGTGGCATAGTTGTTCCTTAATTATTTTAGTACAAGAATATTAGCATAAATGAGTAATATTATAATTGGTACAATACGTCTATATAATTTCTCTAAGTGAGCCTTATGAAAAGCCTATTTGATGATACGAAAGCAGCGACACTGACAACGCCTATGCAGATGCGTGTATATACCTCGCAACTGCTTGGTCAATCCGAAGACCTGGTCCTTCACGGCGGGGGGAACACCTCGTATAAAGACAGCGATACTCTCTATGTAAAGGGGAGCGGATGGAATCTTATCGACATCGAAGAGCCGGGGTTTGCACCTGTTGACCTTAAGGTACTGCAGGAGATGGCGACACGTGATGAACTTAGTGATTCTCAGATGGTCCAAGAGCAGCGTGTTGCCCTGCGTAAAAGCGATGCACCCAATCCTTCCATTGAAGCGATACTGCACGCCATAATTCCTTTTGCCTACGTCGATCACACCCACACGGATGCCATCGTCACCATCTCTAATACCCCAAACGGTAAAGAGACTCTAAAGCGGATCTATGGTGAGAATGTTCTCCTTATAGACTATGTCATGCCGGGCTTTATTCTCTCAAAAGAGGTCTATGCCAAGACACAGACTATCGACTGGAGCACTCTTGAGGGAATCATTCTTCTCAACCATGGACTTTTTACCTTTGATGATGATGCTGAGAACTCTTATGAAAAGCATATCGACCTGGTGACAAAGGCAGAGGAGTATATAACCGCACACACCCTCCTGCCCACCAAATGTGACACAAAATACGCTGTCACTCCCGAGTATATCGACACATTGACAAACGAAGTCTCTAAACTGCGTGGCTGTGCGATTACCTCTATGCTACTTGATACACCCGAAGCCTGTACCTTATCCATCTTGCCACACCTTGAGGAGATCCTCCTTCAGGGCGAGTTGACCCCTGAACATGTCATTCGTATCAAGCCATTTCCTGCTGTAATAGCTGAAGATATCAATGCCGGACTGGGACAGTTTGTTACCGACTATAAACACTACTTTGCAGACAATGCAACAAGCGAACATATCTGTCTTGATCTTGCTCCACGATATGCTATCATTAAAGACTTTGGTGCTGTTGTATTTGGCAAGGATGCAAAAGAGGCCAAGGTCATTTCAGATATTGTTACGCACACCATAAAAGCGATGTTGATAGGTGAACAGCTTGGCGGCTGGAAAAGCCTTAAGCAGTCTGATATATTTGCCATGGAATATTGGGAATTAGAACAGGCCAAACTTAAAAAATAACCTAAGGGGATTACTATGAAAATCACTAAAAAAGTCACATTTGTTGCTAAAGAGGGGCATGAAAAGCAGCTTTATACACTTTTAAACACCATGATCGATGCTTCTAGAAACGAACAAGGCTGTCTCCTGTATGACATCTTTCAATATGAGCAGGAACCTAACAAGTTTATCGTACTCGAGTCATGGGCGAATGAAGAGGCGCTGGAAGGGCATAAACACTCGAAACATTATGTGCATTACAAAGCACATTATGAAGTGCATACTGCTGAAAAGTCCAGTGACAACCTTAATATCGTTGGGGATCTTTTTTAGATAAAGCTGGTCAGAACATAGAGTCTTCTTATTGTTTTAATAAGGATTCTTTTTTGATCATTCTAACTTTTTTCATAACTTCATCTCACAAGTTATGCTACGTTCCTTTTTGCCTGCACACGTGGTCAAGCAGATAAGACTTTACTCGCTATCAGCCTGGCATTTAGTAAGCTCGACAGTGAGATATCCTAACAGAAAAAGAGAGTGCAATATCCACCGGCACTATTCACCCATTTTTACGAACAGACACTTCTTCTTCCAGCTAATTGGCGGTTAGACACCAATATTCGCGAACTCTCAATCATATCTGGAAATAAAAGTACAGAGACTAACCCAAAACCTCTAATTCATCCGTATATTTTTCCAGACAGTAAGGCTCATAACTAGACTTATAGATCGCGTAGTGTTCTGATGCTTTGTGCCCATCGAGAGCCGCTTCATCCCGCCATGTCTCTACTGCCATAAACTTTTCAGGTCGCTTTTCGTATTGAACGATCTCATAAAAAAAACACCCATCTTCTGCTTTGGAAGGAATAACCATTGCCCTAAGCAGCTCTTTCATCTTTTCGATGCCATCAGGTTTGGCGATAAATGTCACACGTTTAGTAATTGTCATCATTATACTCTCTACTGTTTTTTTTTGGGATTATAGCAAAGACTACAGTCCCGGTGCTTTCCACATGGAGGTCGTGATACCTTCATCTACTAATTTCAACTGCGCACTGTAGGCTGCTTTCCACTGCTCAGAGACCTCTTGGTATTTTGCATAGTTCTGCATCTCTGGCGTATAGCTCTTATCCCACTTGACCAAACGTTTGGCCACTTCGGCGACACTGCTGTACTCGCCTGTTGCAACACCACAGGCAAAGGCACCACCGAGGGAGGTGGCCTCATTGACATTTGGTATATGGACTTCTTTGCCCGTTACGTCAGCCAGGATCTGTGACCATAGAGGCCCTTTGCTGGCCCCTCCAGCGAAGGTAATACTGTCACTCTCAACCCCGGTAAACTGAAAGATAGATTCGAGATTTAACATTGAGACGATCGCCGCGTTCTCTTCCAGTGAACGGAACATTGCCCCTTTTGATGAGTGCTCCGGGTTAAGAGAGAGGTTCAAAAAAGAGGGTGCCGCATGGTACCACTTGCCGTAATGCATCGCATCCGAAAAGATCGGCAAGATGCCGTTGGAACCGACAGGCACCTTCGATGCCAACGCCTCTAGATAAGCATAGGGGTCTATCCCTCTTCGTTTAGCCTCGGCCACTTCGCTTTGACACAGGGCATCTCTAAACCAGCGCATCACAAGCCCGGAAAAGAAAGTGATACCCTCTGCCTGCGAGATACCGGGGATGACGTGAGGGTTGACACGAATATCCATGTTTGGATCCGTCTTGGCCGTCGGCATATTGACCAGCTGCTGCCAGAATGTGCCACCGAGGACAGCAACCTCCCCTGGTTCAACAACACCCAGCCCTGCAGAACCGAGTTGGACATCACCGCCGCCCATGACAACCGGTGTTCCCACAGTAAGACCCGTCTCTGCAGAGGCTTCTCTTGTCACCTCGCCGATAATGGTGCCACTCTCATAAACCGGTGGGAAAATATCGTCTTTTAGTCCCACCTTTTTTGCCATTTCCGGGACCCATTGACGGGTTTCAAGCGAGAACACTCCCGATGTACCGGCATTTGACGGTTCACTCGCTATCACACTGGAAAGTTTCGTCAAGACCCAATCACTGATCATGTTCATCGACACAGTCTTTTCATAGAGATGCGGTCTGTTTCGCTTTAACCACAATAGTCTGGGCAAAGCACCGAGTGCATAGGTCTGACCACTTAGGGCATAAAACTCTGACTCACTGTTTGGAAACTCCCTGTTTAAGTCTACAACTTCTCTATCTGCTCTTGCATCCACATTTGCAACCCCAAAAAGTTCATTCCCCTCTTTGTCATAAAGGACAATTCCCTCACGCATACTCGTTGCCGTCACTGCTTTAATAGACGATGCTTTGATCCCCGCCTTGAATATTGCCGTCTTGATACACTCTGTTAAAATATTCCAGTTGGTTACATAGTCGAAGCCCATTGAGTTGGCAACACCTTCTTCACTCAAGTGCGTCCACTCTTGCTGACCAATGCTTATCTGCTTGCCGTGTGTGTCGAATATGACAGCCCGGCCACTGCCTGTTCCGGCATCTATTGTTAAAAAATAGGCTTGCCTCATCATCATCCTTTACATTTGTCAGTACAAACTTTCTTTGTATTGTAGCAGAGTGGCTTACGGTTTTATCTTCTGAATAAGTTCGTCACATTTACGGGCACCTCTAAAGACCCACGCCAATTTCTGCGATAGAGAGAGGTTCACAACCAAAGCGACCCTTTGCACCCAACCAGGGTCGTTAGAGGTACCCTAATATTTACCCTGCTAAGTTATACTTTTTATACCTCGCAACAAAAAAGGCTCAGCATGAATATTTCTTCCATTATTGTCATCTCACTTTTCACTTCTACTTTACTCAATGCCGGCGCTGTATCTGCTAAACCTATGGAACCTTCTCTTGTGGTGTACAACGGTAACCTTGGACTGGTACATGAAAAGAGAGAGATGACTCTGGACAAAGGAGCTCAACCCCTTGTCTATAACGATGTTGCCAGCAGTGTCATAACAGACAGCGTCAATGTAACTTTTCCAAACGGTGTCACACTCTATTCCCAGCAGTATCGTTTCGACCAGATCAATGCACAAAAGCTTGCCCTGGCCAGCCTTGGCAACGAAGTCAGGTTTTTTATTCAGACAGGAAGTGACCTGATCTATAAAAACGGGACACTTCTCTCTGCTTCATCACAAGCTGTTGTAAAAACTGCTCAAAACGAGATCTATACAGTGCCTACCTCGGCTCTGATCTTCTCAGAGATACCGAAAGAGCTTATCACAAAACCCTCTCTAGTCTGGAATGTCAACGCACCAAAAAAAAGTAGTTCGACGCTAACACTTGACTATCTTATAAACAATATTTCCTGGAAAAGCAACTATGTCCTAAACCTTGGGATAAAGCACGCTGATCTTAGCGGATGGATTACTGTTGATAACCGCAGCGGTAAAGCTTTTAACGACACCAAACTGACTGTTTTGGCAGGCGATATCAATAGGGTTTCACAACCTGTACAGAGACAATATATGGCAAAAGCTGCCATGACAGACAGTATGGAATCGGTTCAGGAGCTCTCGCATGAGGGGTATCATCTTTATCAAGTACCATTCAATGTCAATCTGGTAAACAACGAAAAGACGCAGATCAAATTTCTTGACATCAAAGAGATACCGATCGTGCGGAAATATGAGGTGCATTTGCCTTCACCGTTTTACTCTAATGGTGAGCAAAAACACCCTGTGGCCCAATATCTTGAGATCGACTCCTTGGAAAGAGCTCTTCCTATGGGTACAGTGCGAAGCTACTCAAAAGAGGGAGAGACCAACTTGCTGATCGGAGAAAGTTCTATCAACCATACACCCAAACACGAGAAAGTTAAAATCATCCTCGGGAAAAACTTCGATCTCTCGGTAAAAAGTAAAATGCTTACCAACAACAGTGATAGATACTACAGCGATACAAAACTCTCTTACGAACTGACAAACCGCTCAGACGCCTCCAAGAGAGTCGAGCTGCTTGTACCATTCACGAACCAGGAAAATGGTCAGAGCAGTGTCTCAAGCCAGCAAAAACACAACTGGAAAAACGGCAACATGCTCTCATTCCAAGTTTCAGTAAAAGCAGACAGTAAGCAAAATTTTGAGGTTCATTTTAGAGCGAAGAAATAGAAAATAGAAAATAGAAAAAGATGGCGAAGCTCATCTAAAAAATAAATCTAGATTGTAAAAGTTTCAGATTTGGTGTAGATTGTGTTTAACTCAGACCGATAGCGCACTAGTGTGCGAGGAGAGTCTGAGTTGGACGCAAGATGCGCCGAAGCTGGAACTTTTAAACGCGAGCTTCTTCTCTTTTTTGAAGATAGTCCCATTTAGCGTCTACACGTTCTTGCCACTCTTTGATAAGGTATTTGTACTGATCTTTAAAGAGGTGCTTAAAACGCCCTTGTGCTGCAAGATATTCTTCTACAGGTATAACATTTTTAGGACGGTATGTAATGTTCAACTCCGTACCATCAATGATCTCATATAGTGGAAAAACTAGCGTATCAGTTGCAAGGTCCTGAATTGCCATTGTATCTTCTGGAGCAAATTTCCACTCAGTAGTACAAGCAGAAACTGCATTGATAAATACAGGCCCTTCAACTTCCATACCGTGCTGAATAGCTTTAACCATGTTTTTCCATTTATTTGGAGAAACCTGTGCTACATACGGAGACCCGTGTGCAGCCATAATAGCCATCATGTCTTTTTTGTTTTTCTTTTCACCGTAACTTACACGACCAGCAGGTGATGTAGTTGCAGATGATCCAATAGGTGTTGAAGAAGAACGTTGACCGCCAGTATTGGCATAGACTTCGTTATCCAATACAACGTGCATCATGTTGTGACCACGTTCAAAACAACCTGAAATCCACTGAAATCCAATGTCATAAGAGGCACCGTCACCCGCAAATGAAACAAATTTAGGATTACGATCCGGTTGCTTTAAACGACCTTTGTTTCCAAGTGCTTTATACATAGCTTCTGCACCGGCAACGGCAGTCGAACCGTTTTCAAAACCGATATGTATCCATGACGCATCCCAAGATGTATATGGATATACCGCTGTACATACTTCAAGACAACCTGTAGATGCAGAAAGTACCAAATCGTCGTTTGTAGCGTTGAGTACTTCACGTACAATAATAGAGTGTGCGCAACCGGGACAAAGAAGGTTTGCACCTTCAAAACGGTCCGCTGAAGTTGAGAACTCTTTTAAGTTTTTGACTTTTTTAATTTCACTCATAATGTTCTCCTATAAAAATGCCAGTTTCGGACCACGAACGCCGATAAACTGCTGTAGTTGTGTTGTTACTTTACCTGCATCAACATTTGCTTGAAGCTCAGTATAAAGGTCTACTAGCTGAGCTTTAGTTAAGTCACGACCGCCAAGGCCATAGATATAGCCAGAGAGTAACGCTCTGTCATCAGTGTTATACAGTGCACCTGCGATCTCGTTGAAAAGAGCACCTGGTGTTCCATTTGGAGACGAACGGTCCAGTGTCGCGATCGCTTTTACACCTTTAAGTGCTGCTTTGAGCTGCTCAAACGGGAATGGACGGAATACACGGATACCGATTACACCAGCTTTAATACCTTTAGCCCGCATCTCTTTAGCAACTTCACGAGCTGTCTCAACCGATGTACCCATACATAGAACAGTTACATCAGCATCATCCATATCATATGACTCGACAATGTTATATTTGCGACCTGTCAATTTTTCAAAGTCGTCAAATGCCGCTTGAACCTTTGGAAACACTTTTGTCATAAGGTCATTGTGCTGACGAGCTTTATGTTCAAAGTGCCAATCTTCTTCCGTCTGAACACCATGGGTTACAGGATGCTCAAAGTCAAGCATGTCATTCATCGGTTTAAAATCACCGACAAAACCATACGCTGTATCATCACTCATAGTTTTTACGCCTTGAGCTGTATGTGATGTCATGAATCCATCTTGGTGAACCATAGCCGGAAGACGTACATCATGATCTTCTGATACTCTGAAAGCAATAAAGTTCAAGTCATAAGCTTCTTGTGGGCTGTATGCATCAAACTGGATCCAACCACTATCACGACCAAGGTACATGTCTGAATGGTCACCATTAACGTTTAGTGGTGCTGCAAGTGCACGATTTACAACGTTAAGAACGATAGGAAGACGCATTCCCGATGCCTGATAAAGAGTCTCTACCATAAGGGCAAAACCTTGAGACGATGTCGCTGTTGCAACACGTCCACCTGCAGCAGATGCACCGATACATCCTGACATCGCAGCATGTTCAGATTCGACCATTACAAATTCGCCTTCGACATAACCGTCAGCTAAAAATTTTGCATAACCTTCAACAATTGGTGTTGATGGTGTAATCGGATACGCTGCAACAACATCTACTTGTGATTGACGAAGTGCTTGAGCGGCAGCAAAGTTACCGTCCCATACTTCAATGTCACCTAATTCCATTTTATCAAATGCCATTATTTTTCCCCTTTATCTTTCTCAGGCCAACCTGCTAATTCTGTCTCTTCATCTGCTTGTTCCGGGAACATTAAAAGTGATTTAGGATTTGTTGGACAAACCTCAACACAAATGCCGCACCCTTTACAGTGGTCCATATCAACACCGACCATCTTTTTATCACGTGCGATAATTGACATATCTGGACAATAGATCCAGCAGAACTGACAATCAATACAGTAGTCTTTATTGAAAAGCGGTTTTTCAATGCGCCAGTCAGCAACACTTGCTGTAAACGAGTTACTACTTGAGTAGTTACGATCTTCTGGTTGTTTTAACGCGATATCTGTTGCTACTCCGTCAAATGAACGTAGCATAGCACCGATTTCGAATTCATCCCATCCGTTATTTTGCATACATTGCTCCTTATTTCACTTCATCATAGGCACGTTGAATTGCAAGCATATTAGCGTCTACAATCTTTGGTGGCAGTTTTCCAAGAATTCTATGCATACTCTCTTTAAAGAATTCAATATCATACATCTTAGATATCTTCATAAATGCACCCAACATCGGTGTATTAGGAATCGGACGACCAATAGTCTCTTGTGCAATCTTAATACAGTCAACGGTGTATACTTCCTTACCTTCGAGTCTTGGCTGAGACGCCACTAGCTCTGCAGTGTTCATGTGTGTTGTAATAATAAACACGGTGTTTTCTTTAGCATTTATAGTGACATCAGTTGTGTATACAAGCGCAGGATCGATTACAAAAACATAATCTGGTTCCATATACTTTTCATGGTTCATAATTGGTGTTTCATCGACACGATTATAAGCAGTCATAGCAGCACCGCGTTTTGCAGAACCGTAAAATGCGAATGCCTGAACCTGTTTACCGGTAGTTGAAACTACATCAGCCAAACCTTTAGCTCCTGTAACTGCACCTTGACCGGCACGGCCATGCCATCTAATTTCTAGCATAAAATCTCCTTAATTAATCTTCTGCGTTAACAGAAATTATGAATATTCTGTATTTTATGCAAGTTGCTCTTAAATAAAGCTTCACTTTTTTCGGTTTAAAAAAAGGGTGATACTAAAGTGGCTTTTCTACCAGCTTAGCGAGCCGTTTGACGGCTTCGAGAGCATTTTCTTCTATAATATCTGTTAATGTTTTTAATTGTTCAGCATTATCATACCCGCTTAAGACACCAATACTTTTAATACCTGCATTATTTGCCGAACCTATATCCAAACGTGTATCTCCAATGATCCAACAATTTTCTTCAGTAACAGACATTTTCTGCATCGCTTTTAGTATTGGTTCAGCATGGGGCTTAGGATTTTCAACATCTTCACGACCGATCAACACTTCAAAGTGATGCATCAATTCAAAGTGTTCCATTAGCACACGAGAATATTTTCCTGTCTTGGTTGTAACAATACCTAAACGTGCAAATTTTGCAGCCTCCTCTACTGCTTCTCTTGCATAAGGTAACAACATCGTCTTTTGTGTCGATATAACACGATAGTACTCTTTATAGGTCGTTACAAAATCCCATACCTTTGACTCTTCTATGCCTAACTCTCTGTACATGACATCTAGGGGGTAACCGATAAGGGCCTTAATTGTCTTATCTTCAGGATAAGGATGTTTATGTACATCAAATGAGTTGTGGAAGCTCTCTAAAATTGCTTCTGTCGAATCGATAAGTGTGCCGTCCAAGTCGAATAATATGGTCAAAAAAATTCCTTTTCAAATGATGTCATCTTCTATTTTCTTAGAGACAACTGCTTCAGGATTGGGTCAGAATACTCTTAAGTTTTCACTTGTCAAAGTACTATTCTTCCAGTTCCCACTCTATGTAGTTATGCCAGATTCCGTTCAACGTCGGCTCGATATGTTTGATCTTTTTGTCCACTACCTCGATGGCATTGGGAATAAAGAGAAAAAGATAGGGGTTATCCGCCACGACAGCACCAAAGATCTGCTGTTGTATCTTTGCCAGTTCATCACGTTCTATCGTACCTTGCATCTTCTCGATCAGCGAATCCACTTTTTCATTGTTATAACCAATAAAGTTGAAGGCACCCAGTCTATCACTGTCGCTGTGCCATAAAAGATAAGGATCAGGAGAGAGCGAAAGGGACCAGCCTAACAAGACGGTGTCAAACTCTCGTGGAAAGACCACCGTGTTCAAAAAAGCCTGCCACTCCATCACCCGCAGTTTCACCTCAACACCGACCTTGGCAAACTGGTGTTGGAGTATCTGCGCAGCATAGGGACGTATCGAACTTGAATTTGAGGTGGCTATCTCAAAACTGAATGGGTGTGTTTCATCATACCCAGCTTCCTTCAAAAGTTCTTTTGCACGTTCCACGTTTTGTGTTGGTGCCTTTACACTGCTGTTAAATGCCGGACCGCCCGGAAGAAATGGTCCGGTACAGACCTGCCCATGACCCATAAACAGAATGTCGACCAACTCTTTTCTATCTATTGCCAAAGAGAGCGCTTCTCGTACCCTCGGGTCCTGGAACTTCTCTCGTCTAAGATTCATACCTAAGTAGGTGTAGGCATGGGCGATCTCTTCGATCACTTTATAGTTGTCAAAAAAAGAAGCTTCCACCTGTCGTTCTATCTGCATCGCTTCTAATGAACCAATATCGATTTTTTGTGTCTTTAACATCAAAAAACGCGTATTGCCATCGGGAATAACATGGTAAACGATCTTGTCTATCTTAGGTCTGTGCTCAAAATAGTCATCATAGGCACTAAGCTCAATGTTTTTTGAAAATTCCAGCTTAGTCAGACGATAAGGTCCTGTCCCGATAGGGTCTGTATTAAAATCTGCACTCATAATATTTTGTTCATCTTTGAGCAGATGGTAAGGCAAGATACCGCTCATCCAAAGTTCTAATGCTTTGAAATATGGCTCTTTGTACGTCACTTTTAACGTCAGTTCATCAAGGATCTCAACTGATTTGACCATACGAAAAGTTGATGTGTAGGGTGAGACAACTTGCGGGGAGTTGATCAGTTCATAGGTAAACAGGACATCCTTGGCGCTGAAGGGCTCACCATCATGCCACTTTACACCTTTTTTAAGCTCGAATATAAGCGTGATATTGTCCTCAAAGTAGAACTTTTCCGCCAGGTCGCCGATGATCTTCTTCCCATTTTTATCATATTTGACTAAGCCGTTAAAAATATAGTTTGCGATCTCTGCGCTTGCAGCATCTGTCGCTAAAATAGGATTAATACGTGCTGGATTGGATGAAGTACTTAAGTGTAGGGTTGATGCCATTAAAAAGAGTGGGAAAAGTAGAGATAGAAGTGCTTTCAAATGAATACTTTTTTGAAAGGATTATACCATAGTGCCGGGACAGGGCCTCTATTAGAGGCTCTGTCCGTTCACAGTAATTTTACTGTCTTGAAGAAGGATATCAAAGAGAGCATTATCACCCTCATATTTGACAAAGGTATCCACCATAGCTAGATTAATCCCTTGTGCTTTCATGTAGTTGTAAAGAGCAGTAGCAAACTGCAGTTTTGCATCGATGTCAATATTTTGAATTAGGGCCATCGGCGTCGTCTGCATTTTTTGGACAAACTTATCATCTGGTTTAACGGTGATGTCGATCTGATGATTAAAGCCGTCCATCAGACCAGAACCTTTAATTGCAATTTTATCAACACTCAGCTGATCGATGTGCAGATTAAACCCTTTAGATACTACACCAAAAGAAGCTAACATCGTATGTTGGGAAGAAGTGCCTGCCTGGTCAGAGGCTTTTTGGAAGGCTTCGTACGCTGCTTCATCAATATTATCAGCGTCCATTATAAATACAAAACCATTCAGCTTAATAGAGCTGTTTTGATCGAGCATTTTAAAATGTCTCATTGAAGCATTGATTTTTGATGACAACTTTCCATTAATAATTTTGGAATCTGACACTGTTTGCATATCAGAGGCATCGACCTGGATCTGGT